>NZ_JBEAES010000005.1:0-248251 GCF_050477165.1 Brevibacillus sp. FIR094
TTCTTAACGTTGCCTAGACTTTTTTAAAAGTGTCCTTTACAAAGGGGACAGTTTACAATCGGATGGTCTTTTTGTAAAAAAGCAAGGTGGTTTTTGATAGCAGAAACAACTGTTTCATCATCGATACTTTTGTTGTTTTTCAACGCCTCTGCCATAGACGTCATGAAAGCAGTCGCTTCGGCAGCTTTTTCATTCATGGAAGCCACGTCCAGATTCTCTGTATCTAATCGAAAATCGTAGGCTTTCTGCAAATGCTCATTTTGTTGAGAGAATACCTGCTTCCATTCTTCTTCGTTCAATCCATTAAACATGTTCTCAGTGGACATATTTCCTTCCTTCCTTTCGTGTCGAATCGTTTCTTCTAAAGTAAGCAAGATACGCTCCAATCGAAGCTGGCGTGCCTTTAACATCGCTTGTTGCTCACATAAACAACGAAGTCTGTCTGGTTCGTGATCAAGTGCAGCTTTAATGCTGTCCAACGAAAAATCCAGCTCACGATAAAACAAGATTTGTTGTAACCGCTTGAGTTCATTTTCACCATAATATCTGTAACCATTTTCTGTAACGATTTCGGGCATGAGCAAGCCAATCTTTTGATAATGGTACAGTGTCTTGATTGTGGTACCAGACAGTTTGGCTACCTCATTAACGGTATACAACATGGCGATTCACCTCCTGAAATTGAGTTTGCAGTCTGACCTTAGGTTGGAGTCAAGCGAAAAGAAAGAAAAGAGGAGTATGGCGGAAATCAAACGAATGTAAGCATGTGATCCATATATTGGATGGGGGGATTCGCATGACGAGGTTATTTCAGTTGGATTCTGAAGATGACATCGAGAAGGTAGTGGCCCAGTTACAGGAAATCGCACAAAAGGCGATGCACGAATACGACTTGGATGGGGAACAGATTCGTTTCAACCAACTGTCCGACACTTGCACGTTTGTGATAGAAACAGAGAAGGATGGTACCTATTTACTCCGTATTCACGGAAACAAGAACAGAAATGAAATTGATTCCGAGCTTGCGTGGCTCAGCTATTTGCATGAAAAAATAGAGGTAGCGATTCCAACGGGAATAGCGTGCCGCAATGGTTCCAAGACAGTGGGCATTGAACTTGCGAATGGTGACTGTGTCTTCGTATCCGTCATGCGTTGGGTCGAAGGGGAGCATGTAGATGATGAACTAACGGAAGACCAAGTTTACAAAGAAGGCGTCCTGTTAGCAAAGCTTCATACAGTATCCCAGGATTTCCAATTGACCCCTGTATTTGCGCGTCCGACCTGGGGAGAGGATAGCTTCAAAGAGTCCATGACTCGTTTGACGGAGCATTACCAACGGTTTCTGACAGAAGAAGAATTCGAGCTATATCAATTGGCGGCGGATAAAATACTCACTTGTCTTGACAAATTGGACAAGAGTAGCAGCCACTATGGAATCATTCACGGTGATCTGCACCAAGGTAACATCGTTTTTTACAATGGAGATCCTCGTCCGATTGACTTTGGAAGATGTGGGTTTGGTTACTATCTTTATGATATCGCCCATACCATATTGGGTTTATATCCTGCTCAAAGAGAGCTAGTCCTAAAAGGCTACGAGAGTTTGCGAAAACTAGAAGGGGACTGGCTATCCAAACTAGAGAGCTTCACGGTGATGGTCATGATTGAAAATTATAGTCATCATGCTCCTGACCCCAGGGAAACTGAAGGGCTAAAAGACGAACAGCCCTATGCAATACCTATGATCAAAAACTACTTGAACGGCAATCCATTTCTTTTTCATTCGAAGGCAGAGAAATAGTGGCAAAATGGTTGAGCTCAGCAAAAAGCCGCCGATTAAACGGCGGCCGGTTCCATTATCTAACGGATTCAGCAAGAATACGAGTGATCTGATCGCTGTCCTGCTCTCTGTACACAAAATCATGATAATGCGGGTGGTGAATGCTTATCCAGCCATGTTCGATAGCCTTTTTGTAGTAATGCTTTGCACGGTCCTCTTCACCATTCAGATAGAACAAGCAAGCAGCATTCCAATACAAGGCCGGATCCCCACCCCAATCCCAGCCTTGATCAAGTGCTTGGGCATAACTCCATGCGGCGCGGACGTAGTCTTTTTCCACGCCATATTTCAGGTCGCCACGCATATAGTGGTTGCCGTTGACAAGGAAATTGTTTAAAGGAAGGTTCCAACCGAACAGAACCGGGAAATCCGCGAGCAGCTCGAAACCGAGAGACAAGGCTGTTCGCTGCGAACCTATATTATTTGACCAGGACTGCCATCCCACTCTTTTGATTCCGCGTTGTTTAGCGAGTGAGAGAGCACCCAATGCTGTCTTTCGAGCCCATCCGTTCCCCCGATAGTCTTCATCGGTTTCTATACCCAATTCACATTCGTCTTCTACTACCCAATCCGTCATACACCAACTAATAATGGTAGGCCCCTCATCGGTATCTTGAATCGCGGCACAACCGAAGCCTTTGTTTTCATAGGCTGCTATGGATGGCCAGTTCTCTGCTATTTCATCGATAACAGCTTCAAGACCTACCAATTCTTTACGCTTCAAAAAGCTGCTGTCTATCGGGACAATCTGGTCGTCAGCAGGAGGGGAAAGATCCTGTAAATGGTGAGTAAAGATCATTCGTCCGCTTCTCATGGGAAATATATCTTTCATCACGTTATCGAGAATGTCATTCCACTTCTCATCCGTAGGATAAAACAGGACATAGTCAAGCTGTTCATCAGCAGCAAGCTGCGGTAAAATCTCCTCTTTGAGCAATGCATTCACTTCTTCAAAAAAGAAGGGATTATTAACACTGCCTCCTAGAAAAATACCTTGGGGGCTTGTCAACAAGGCTGATCTCGCGTCATTTGACAGGAATACTCTACCAGGAATAACACCCGTAATGACCCCTTTGATAGATACATGATGCTTCAACGCTTCGAACAGAGTGGTTGCGCTATGGAAGCAATCGGTTGTGAGTTCCGTTCCTTGAACCATCTTTTGAGCAAACATTTCGTTCATTTCCTCCCATAGCATATGAGAGAAGGGATGAAATTATCGTTTGGAACCTCTCATATGCGTTTCCATTTGTTTTTGCGAATCCAAAACATCATCACTCCTTTACCTGTAGTAGGGCGCGAATCTCTGGGGTGTTTGGTGCCTGATGCCCCCGATGTTCATTATGGGTGATTATCCAAATATTACAAGAGGAAAATTCACATCTGTTTTTTACGATTTACATAGAGAATTAATTTACATAACTTTATTATGGTAAACAAAATGGTAAACACTTTCGATTATCCTTCCTGACGCAAATGACAAGCGAGCTGTAATTTCAGCAAGTCCTCCGGATTTCGCAAATCGATGTGAAGGAGTTCCTCGACTTTACGCAAGCGCTGATACAACGTATTGACGTGAATGTGCAGCTCTTTGGCGGTCAATTGAGGAGATTGGCTACATTTCATATAGGCGATGATCGTCTGTTCCCATTCCTGATATTTTTCCGGGTCTTGCCAGAAAGGGGCAAAGACATCTTGGATGAACGCATCAATATCGGCCTGACTTTGGTTCAGCATGAGGCGATTGACACCAAGGTCTTTGTAATGCAACACACCGTAACGGCTGCGGTTTGTCAAGTAGTGAGCAGCTTTCTTGGCTTCTTCGTAGCTTTTGCTGATTTGTTCAATCCCGCTTGCCATACTTCCCACGCCAATCGATAACGATGCTTCTTTTCCAAGTCCCCACTCATAAGACGCCTGCTGCAGCCTCTCCCGGATGTCCTTGCCATCTCGGGAGATGAGGAGGGTGACATGGTTATGGAATCCGTAGACAAACATCTGCGTTTTACTGAACTCCCATTTCCAGCGGGTAATGAGCCGGTGAATGTTTGCTTCTAGCAAAGCCAGATCATGGCACTGCGTCAGATGGGCATAAACCACGTAGTATGTTGCTTGCGGCTGTAACCCCATCGAACGGGCGCGATCAAACAGTTCATTGCCTTTGCTTGCGATCAGCTCTTGAAAAAGATCGTGTGCTCGCTTGTACAGCACGGAGCTGATCGATTGTTTTTTCACCAAATCCAGTATGAGCACAGCATTCCCTTGCTCGACCGTCATACGTGCGAGATCAGATAGGCCACGTTCGTCTAAGGGAATCATGAGACATCCGAGAAAGATGCTCCCATTGATTAGTGGATACAAACAGAACAGTTGATCGGCACCAGAAGAGGGAGAGAACAGGTTGACAGAAACAGGCTGTCTTCTTTTGTTCACTAATGTATACAGTTCATCCCAGCTAAAAAATAAAGCACTCTTTTCAGGATACATTTTTTGCTCAAGCCAATCGGCGAAATAGATGGAATAGCCTGTCATTTTGCTGAGGGCTTTTACAATTGTTTCTGCCCCTTTATTTTGCAAGGACAACTGCTTGATGGATTCATGGATATGGTTGCGCTGTATCAAATCATCGTGCTTGGCTTGCAGTTCGGCGCTAATGGCAGCCATATGCTCATACGCTTGCTTGACTTCTGCATAGAGCTCAGCATTTTGCAGGGCGATGGAAGTTTGGTCTGCGAAGCCTTGGAGGAGGTCGAGGTCATACTCCGTAAACACATTTTCTTGATGAAACTGGTGCAGGACGAGTACGCCGATACGCTTTTCTTCACGTGATATCGGAACGCATAGCAACCCATTCAAGTCTCGCAATGTTTTTGCGTGGTTCAGGGAGTGAAAGTTGTCAGCGGAGATGTCCTTCATCGCGTGGGTTGTTTCTTGGCTAGTTTTGTACAAGCGTGGGATTCCCTCCTCAAACACTTTGCCAGCGATGGATTCGCCAACACACATTTTGAGATCCTTGAACACTGTATCATGAAAACCGACAGTCGCTTTCGGAATCAAACGGTCGATAGAGGGATCATACAAGTGCAAGAGACCTGCGTCAGCAGCCGGGATAACAGCCAGTGCATTACCTATGATGCCACGGACAATTTGGTGAACGTCGAGGGTAGCAGATATCGAACGAATCCCTTCAAAAAGCTTCTTACTTTCCTCGGCTTTTGCAGTCATTTTTTCTTCTGCCAACAACAGGCGAATCCCGAACCACAATAGTTCCCATTGGTCAGAGGTAAGGATGACTGGTTGCTTTGTTTTATGCACGAGGCAAATAACGGCTTGTCCTTCCTTTTCGTAGAAAAAACGGTATATCTGTTGTGTAGGAAGGGACTCATATGTATAACGTAGGTGGCTAGTATCGTTGTCGCAGAGTGGTACTGTCATAGGGGGAATATTCGTGGCAGCGTTTCATGAAAGAAGAGAAAATAAGCCGAAAATGTCGATCACGAGAAAATTGGAACCAGATTGAAAAGGGATGATCGCCAAGCCATTTGTGCAGCTTTTCAAGTAGGAGCGAAAATGAATTCATCTACGTGTCCTCCATGTAGAGAAATACACATTAGTAGTTGGAAATAAGTGTCTGTATATACATTGTATTCATAATTTTTGCTATATACAATACTTCTATAAGATGCGGAAGGTGGGAGACGATTTGACAGCAACCTACAATAACTACATCGCGGGAGCTTGGGTGACGAGCCATACTGGACAGGTTTTCCCCAGCACGAACCCTGCCAATACGAATGAGGTTCTCGGTTATTTTCAAAAATCGGACGGGCTGGATGCGCGTTCTGCCATTGAAGCTGCTGCCAATGCTTTTGGTGAATGGTCGCAAAAATCGGCTCCCATACGTGGAGAATTCTTGTTCTCCCTCATTCACTTATTGGAAAAACACAAAGAAGATCTCGCAGAAACGATCACTCGTGAAGTAGGAAAAACATTGCGGGAAGCGAGAGGCGAGGTCGCCAAGACAATCACCTCTATGAAGCAGTTGACTGGGGAAGCCACTCGCTTGACAGGTCAAACCGTGCCTTCCTTTGATGAACGGGTAATTGGTTACACAGTGCGAGAGCCAATCGGGGTCTTCGCGATTATTGCCCCATGGAATTTCCCGTTGGGGATTGGCTTGTGGAAGATCGTCCCAGCCATCCTAGCAGGCAATACAGTTGTGTTCAAGCCAGCGAGCAACACCTCCTTGATTAGCGTAAAGCTGGTAGAACTCCTGATCGAGAGCGGCGTTCCGAGTGGTGTCGTGAATTTGGTAACAGGACCGGGTGCGGTTATCGGTGATGAATTGGCAAATCATCCACTGGTCAAAGGGATTTCATTTACGGGTTCTTCTGAAGTTGGACTTGCCTTGGGGAGAGCAGTTGGAGCCCGAGGAGGCAAGATTCAGGCGGAGATGGGTGGGAAAAATCCGGCGATCATTCTCGCGGACGCCGATATTGACCTCGCTATCGATTCCATCGTACTGAGTGGATTCTTCGATAATGGGCAACGTTGTACGGGGACCAGTCGCGTATTGGTTGTTCCCGAAGTAGCTGAAAAAGTAAAAGCAAAATTGATCGAGCGAGCGAAGAGCTTGAAAATCGGGAATGGTTTCGATCCAGACAATCATAACGGTCCAGTAGTGGACGAGCATCAGCTCAATTTGTATCTTCATTATGTACAAAAGGGGATTGAAAAAGGTGGCGTACTGGAATGTGGGGGTAAGCGCCTTGTAGAAGGTGATCTCGCCCAGGGCTACTTCGTCGCGCCGACGGTATTTACCGGCATTACGCAGGAGATGACGATTGCCAACGAAGAAATTTTTGGCCCTGTGATCGCTGTGATCGATGTGGATTCATTCGAACATGCCATGCAAGTGGCTAACCAGGTGGAATTTGGGTTGTCCTCCACAATTTTTACGAACGATTTGCAAAAAGCTTTCCAATTTGTCAAAGGCATTCAGTCAGGTGTCACACATGTCAATATGCCGTCGACTCATTTTGAATCTCAGTTTCCGTTTGGTGGCAAAAAGATATCTGGATTGGGTCCGAGAGAGCAAGGGGAGTCAGCACTCGATTTTTATGTCGAGACCAAAACGGTATATATTCGACCATAAGTATAGGGAAAGCAGGAGGAGCGAAGATGGAAGCGATTGGTGTGATCGGCATTGGTGCAATGGGTAAAGGGATGGTCTGCAATCTATTGCAAAAAGGCTACCACGTGTATGCCTATGATCCAAGTCCAGCAGCAAAAGCCTGGGCGAAGGAAAAAGGAGCAATAGTCGTCGAGTCTCCACAGGCAGTGGGTAGCGTAGCACGTGTCGTTTTCACTTCGCTTCCAGGTCCTGCGATTGTTGAGGAAGTCATGCTGGGTGCGGACGGACTTTTCTTATCATTAGGGGCGGGCAGTTTCGTATTTGATACGAGTACGATCGATCCTGCTACAGCAAAACGTCTGAATCAGCACGGCGTAGAAAAAGGGATCTACTACTACGATTGTCCGGTGAGTGGAGGACCTGCGGGTTCTGCGGCCGGAACGTTGACCATTATGGTCGGCGGTGATGAGGCTAAGCTTCCAGATATCATGGACTATCTCAGAGCAATTGGAAAGGAAATCTTTTATCTGGGGGAGTCCGGCTCTGCACAAGTGGCGAAGCTTTGTCACAACTCTGTCGTTGCCGTCATCACAGCAGCGTTGGGCGAGGCGTTCAGTGTCGGGGCAAAAGCAGGTATCGATCCACACAAGTTGGCAGCCGTCATGGACAAAGGCTCTGCCCACAATCGTGTGCTCTCCGTTTTTGGGCCTAACATCTTGTACGGCACGTATGAAAATACGGTCTTTTCTTTGAATCATATGCACAAAGATTTGCAGCTCTATGCGCAAACCGCACGTGAACAGCAAGTGCCTGTTCTCGTTGGGGGAACGGTTGCGCAAATGTATGAGGCAGCGAAAGCACAAGGCAAGGGTAGCTGGGATTCGAGTGCGGTTTGTACCGTGACGGAGGAGCTGGCTCATACAACAATTGCGAGATAAGCGTAAGTTTGAAAGAGAAAGTAGACTACAGCCACTATTGCTTGTAGTCTACTTTTTTCGTAGGCGGGTACCATCAGCTATATCTCCTAGGAAAAAGTGATTCTGCGTATACAAACAAAAAAGATGGTGTAATAGAATTGTTACGTTTATTTTTAATTCCTAAGGAAAATCATATTTTATTTTCGGGACAGTTTTGTTATCGTTTATCTGATGACTTTCAAACAGGGAGTTCTGGTATTATACTAGCTTTAGAGGGGATATTGAAAGATAACCCATTATATTGGCTTCCATTAATAAATATCGATGATTTTTATAAAAATACAAAATATAGCCACGATGTAGGATGTGTAAATGCCGCCCCAACTACAATAAAGCAATGAGGCGTAGAGTAGTGGTGGGCTTTGTTCCATAATTGTATAAGGGTACCAAATGGACAGTGCTACCTTATGGTTGGTTGCTGTCGTTTTTTATTTGCGGAGAGAAAAAGGTTGTTTAGATCCTGCATCATGTCCAATGTGCAGAAAGGAGAGATACGACTTGCAAGAACTAACCTCAACAGAACTGATCCAATACCTGCAAGAAAAGGAGTGGCTCGCACTTTTTGTCTATACACCGATGTGTGGGACCTGCAAGCTCGCAGCACGTATGCTCGGCATCATGCAAGAAACATTACCTACCGTTCAGCTGTACCAGATCAACATTAATACGGCGCCTGCATTGGCAGAACAATGGCAAGTGACCAGCGTTCCCGCCTTACTTATTTTTCACAGAAATGAATTGTTGGAACGCCATTATGCCATCCAGTCCGTTGGATTTTTATACGATGTACTGAAACCCTTGGCCTAGACATACACCTATTTCCTTCGCCATGAATATGACAGAGAGAGAAGAAATGCGAAGGAGGAGGCGTATGCAAATCCACGTGGTGGAAGAAGGACAAACCTTAGCAAGCATCGCCGAGACGTACGGAACGACGCCGGAAGCGATCAACAAGGCGAATGAATTGCCAGATCCCAATAAACTGGCAACCGGACAGGCGATGGTGATCCCGATTGTAGGAAGCTATTATTGGGTTAGACAAGGAGATACGTTGTATACCATCGGTCAGCGTCACCAGATCAGCGCGGCAGAGCTTGCTCGCGTCAATGGGATTTCTCCCTATAAACCGTTACAAATCGGGCAAAAGCTATATATCCCGCCTCGCCCCAGACGAGCGGCAGATTTCAATGCATATGTGGAACCGCGCAGGACTGTCCCACCAGCGCTGGAAGCAGATGTTCGGACGGCTGCCCCTCATCTTACGTATTTGGCACCGTTCAGCTTTCGTATCAAACGGGATGGAACCCTCGAACGACCTACACTGAACAATTTTCCGGCGATCGCAAAAGAAAACCAGGTCCTACTTATGATGGTCGTTACCAATCTGGAAAAAGGTCAGTTCAGTACAGAACTGGGCGCACTCATCCTGAATGATCAAGAGCTCCAGAACAAATTGTTGGATAATATTCTCGCGACCGCCCGTGAGCTGGGAATGGGGGATATCCATTTTGATCTGGAAGCATTGCCCACAACAGGTGCAGAAGCGTACGCGAACTTCTTGCGAAAAGCAAGGGACCGTATACATGCAGCGGGGTTGATGATGTCTGTAGCGCTCGCACCGAAGACGAGTGCCGAGCAAGCGGGCAAATGGTATTCCGCCCATGATTACAAGGCGATAGGAGCGCTTGCCGATTTTGTCGTGATCATGACATATGAATGGGGTTATAGTGGTGGACCTCCCATGGCGGTTTCTCCGATTGGACCGGTGCGGCGTGTCTTGCAGTACGCCATTACCGAAATACCCGCCGAGAAAATTTTGATGGGCCAAAATCTGTACGGATACGACTGGACCTTACCGTACGAGCGAGGAACGACAGCGAAAGCTCTGAGTCCACAAGCGGCCATTGCTTTGGCTGCTCAGCATAATGCAGTGATCCGGTATGACTATCGCGCGCAGGCTCCGTTTTTTACGTACACGGATGATCAAGGTAAGCAACATCAGGTGTGGTTTGAAGATGCGCGGTCGATCCAAGCCAAGTTCAATTTGGTTAAACAGCTTGGTTTGAGAGGCGTCAGCTACTGGAAACTCGGTTTGCCATTTCCGCAAAATTGGCTGTTGATCGAGGAGAACTTTCGCGTCCGCAAGCGTGCATAGTCATCTGGCGTACATTCCATCACGGGTTGTACGCCTTTTTTTTGAATGAAAAATCATGGTATGATGAAGATGACACAGTAAGGAAAAGGGGAGAAATCATGGGAGAGTGCAAATTGGATCACAGCCATGAGGACGTACTCAAAAAACTGGCAGAACAAGCTCCACATCTGTCGGCGTTGCGTGTGAGTCAATTCAAAAATCAGTTGAATGGCGAACTCAGCCAAGAGCGTCTAAATGAGCTGTTTCATTTATTGAAAAAGTATGACTTGGCAAGCCCAGAGGAGCGCCGAGAGCGCGAAAAACAAATGGATCACTTGTTTGGCTAAGCTTTCTACATACGTTTTTTGTTTTGCCCCCACGTGGGAGAATCAGGCTGGAACCATGGTTCCATGCAGCGAGGAGTAACGATGGACGACAGACTCTATTATCAGGATGCCTATACGAGAACGTTTTCTGCCCAAGTGACGAAGGCTGGTCTCGAGCAAGACGGGACACCTTACGTGGTACTAAACCAAACGGCTTTTTACCCTACTGGAGGTGGACAGCCTTCCGATCTGGGCGTATTGGAAGGGATTCGTGTGGTAGATGTGGAAGAGGTAGAAGGCGAAATTCGCCATAGACTGGAAGCTCCCTTGTCCGAAATCATAGGGGAAGTAACGGGTCACATCGATTGGGACCGCCGCTTCGATCACATGCAACAGCATGCTGGCCAGCACATTTTATCTGCGTCCTTCCTGGAAGTCGTGCAAGCCGAGACCGTTGCCTTTCACTTGGGCAAAGAGCGTGTCACCATTGATGTACGACTGGATGAGTTGACAACAGATGTATGGGAGAACGTAGAGAAGCGAGCGAACCAGATTGTTCTGGAAAACCACCCCATCATTGCGCGGTTCGTTGATGACGAGGAATTGGCAACGCTTCCTTTGAAAAAACAGCCGACCGTTACTGAAAATATTCGTGTCGTGATGATACCTGAGTTTGATTACAACCCATGCGGAGGAACACATCCAGCGCGTACGGGCGAAGTCGGGATGATCAAGATCTTGGGCTGGGAGCGACATCGCGGAAACATTCGTCTGGAATTCATCTGTGGCTGGCGAGCTTTGCGGGACTACAACCAAAAGCAAGCTGTCGTTCGTGATACGGCGAAGCTGCTCGCTACCAATGAAGGTGAACTGATCGCACAGACGGAACGCCTCCTTGCAGAACGTGACATCTTGAAGGCAAAATTGGCAGAAGTGGATAAGCAGCTGTTAGAAGTGGAAGTCAATCAACAACTATCTGCTGCTAGCCAACTCGGTCATTCTCGCCTCATTATGCATACCTTCACGGACAAAACCATTCAACAGCTTCAGCAGTTCGCACAGCTGGCTACTGCTCTGGCGCCAGATTCGATTTGCCTTTTAGCTGCTACTACCGAAGACAAAATGCAAATCGTGTTTGCTCGTGGGCAAGAAGTCAACGTAGCCATCAATCAAGTGTTGAAAGAAACCTTGCCGATCATTGAAGGAAAAGGCGGAGGAAATCCTGCTATGGCACAAGGTGGCGGTCAGTCAGTAGTGGATGCGGAAGAAGTATTGCTGCATGCTCGCAAACTGCTGGAAGCCTCACTCATGTAAATACATTTGATTGAATAAAAGGAGGAATCCGCGATGAGCTGGAATCCGGGAGATATCGTTCGCGTTGCGCAGCGAACTGGTGAATATATTGCAGAAATATTGGAAATCCACGATTCGAAGCTGCTGGTAAAAGTGTTGGCCGTTACCAAATATCCGACGCAAGGCGATTTGCATTCTTCCTACGAAGTAGATGTGCCGCTGTTTCACCAGCGTCCAGCACTCTCTTACTTGGAAAAATTCATGACACCTGCCCAAGGGGTCATTCGCTATAATGGTGCGATTCCAGACTACAAGGAATCTGTGCGTCAGGCGATGGAGAGAGAAATGGAAAAGCTTGCGAAAATGGCAGCTTGGGCAGAGCGCTGTCTCGTTGAGCTGGAAAAGATGCACAAGGAAGCCTTTACAAACACAAAATAGAGTGGTACTGTAGTACTCGAATGTACGACAATTGCATAGCTTTACTACCAAACGGGAGCCAAGCAACGTTGGCTGAGATTGTAACGAGTGTGTTACTGACCGTTGAACCTGACCTGGGTCATGCCAGCGGAGGAAGAGGTATTTGGAATCGGTATCACGTGTCGCATCCGAGCGGAACTATGCTTGTTTGCGTGCATGCATGATAAGATCTCACTCAACCATCCGAGGCGGATGGTTTTTTTATGCCATCCGTCCGGGGAGATGGGATGGGTATACGGCTTCTTCTGTTTGTCTGAATCGACTCAGGCAGGCGGGAGAAGCCGTTTTTTTCCAGTAGAAGGAGGTAATCAATGATTGTTCAGCTGAATGGGAAAAAAGTAGAGTTGGCGGAAGAGATCACGACAGTGCGAGCCTTGCTTGCTTCTTATTCCCTGCAAGAGAAGATTGTCGTCGTAGAGAGCAATGGTGAAATTATTGATCGCTCAGCGTACGAACAAACACCGATTGCAGACGGAGATCGGATAGAAATCGTTCATTTTGTCGGAGGAGGATGATCATGATGGATACATTGAAAATTGGATCTTACGAGTTTCGCTCCCGCTTGCTTCTCGGGACAGGTAAATTCGCTGATTTGGATACACAAGGGAAAGCAGTAGAGGTGTCGGAAGCAGAAATTTTGACATTTGCGATTCGTCGCTTGAATTTGGAAAATCCGCAAGAACCGAACTTTTTGGAACAGCTCGATTTGAAAAAATTCACCCTGCTACCTAATACAGCAGGTGCCTTTACAGCAGAAGAAGCAGTGCGCATTGCCCGTTTGGCTAAAGCATCTGGACTGTGTGACATGATCAAGGTCGAAGTCATTGGAGACCCGAAAACCCTTCTCCCTGACCCGATTGGTACGCTCGAGGCTTCGAAAATCTTGGTGGAAGAAGGCTTTATCGTACTGACCTACACCAATGACGACCCGATTCTTGCTAGACGTTTGCAAGAAGTTGGCGTACATGCGGTCATGCCAGGTGCGTCACCAATTGGTTCCGGACAAGGGATTGTCAACGAAAATAACCTCCGCTTTATCATAGAGGATGCGAAAGTTCCGATTATCGTGGATGCAGGAATTGGCTCGCCAGCAGACTGCGCGAAAGCGATGGAGCTGGGTGCTGACGGTGTCTTGTTGAATACAGCAGTCGCCCTCGCTGACAATCCTGTCCTGATGGCAGAAGCGATGAAGCTCGGTGTGGAAGCAGGTCGCAAAGGCTTCCTGGCAGGTCGTATCGCGAAAAAGCGTTACGCGTCCGCAAGCAGCCCGACTGAAGGGATGATTGAGTAGCGTGGATCGACTGACAGAAGCGGTAGAATCGATTGCCAGCCGCAAAGAAGAGCTGTTTGCATTACTGGCAGAGCTCGTTTCTCATCCAACTGTGAGTCCTCCCGCGCGAAACAGCGATGCCGCACAAGGAGTAATCGCCAACAGACTGCAAGCGATGGGATTCGAGGTCGATCGTTGGCCGGTATATCCAGGAGACGATAATATCGTCGGTCGATTATCAGGGAGTGTCTCTAGCGAGGCAAACAGCTTGATTGTCAACGGGCATATCGATGTGGCTGAAGTCGGAGATGATGCGGGGTGGACCTATCCGCCGTTTGCTTTGACACATGGCAAGGATGGGCGCCTGTACGGCCGTGGTGTTGCGGATATGAAAGGTGGGCTGGCAGCGAGCTTGTTTGCGATCCAAATGCTGCGCGAACACGGAATAGAGCTCCAAGGCGATCTGCTCTTTCAATCCGTCATCGGAGAAGAAGCGGGTGAAGCAGGGACATTGGTCGCTATCGAGCGTGGCCATCAGGCTGACTACGCTGTTGTAGTGGATACGAGCAATCTCCAAATGCAAGGACAGGGCGGGGTCATCACAGGTTGGATCACGATTGAGAGTCCGACGACGCTGCATGACGGAATGCGCGCCCAGACCATTCATGCAGGCGGACGCGTTCGAGGAGCTTCTGCCATTGAAAAAATGACGAAGGTGATCACCGCACTACAGGAGCTGGAGCGGGATTGGGCTGTCATGAAGTCCTATCCCGGCTTTCCGGCAGGCAGCAATACGATCAATCCCGCAGTCATCGAGGGTGGTCGTCACGCAGCGTTCATCGCAGACCGTTGCGCACTATGGATTACCGTTCATTTTTATCCGAATGAATCCTACGAAGAGATCATCCGAGAGATCGAGGATCACGTCGGACGTGCTGCAGCAGCTGATCTTTGGCTGAGAGATAATCCTCCAACATTCCGGTGGGGCGGACGTTCGATGATTGAGGAGCGCGGTGAGATCTTCCCTTCACTGGAGTTGGATACGAAACATCCGGGTTTGTCAACGCTGCAATCCGCATATGAAAGTCACATGCATCAAGCACCTATCGTTAATATGTCGCCTACGGTGACGGATGCAGGCTGGTTTGCACATGCAGGCATTCCGGCTGTACTTTTCGGTCCTGGTGAGCTCACGTATGCCCATGCCGTAGATGAATTCATTGATCCTGACCAGCTCGTTCATTTTGCCCAGATCATGGCCCGTTTCATTGCCACCTGGTGCAATACCCCAAAGGAAGCGAAGGAGTGAGTAGCGCATGACAACCTTTACTGATCGTTTGAGAAAAAGTGTAGCCCCGATCTGGGAGCGTGTTCATCAACATCCTTTCGTCACTGGACTTGGAGATGGCAGTCTGCCCGTTGGTGCATTCAAATATTACATGAAACAAGACTACATCTATCTGATTGATTACGCGAAAATGTTCGCGATTGCGAGTGTGAAGGCGTACGATCTGGAAACAAGCTCTCGCTTCGCGGCTTTGCAAGAATCGACGCTGAACACAGAGATGGAGCTGCATCGTCAGTATGCCGAGCGCTTTGGCATCTCTCGCGCGGAGCTGGAAGCGACAGAGCCTTCGTTTGTTATGCTGGGATACACCAGCTACATGCTTCGTGTCGCTCATCAAGGGTCACTGGCAGAATTGGTGAGTGCACTACTGCCGTGCACGTGGAGCTACTGGGAAATCGGCAAGCGCTTGGCACAAGTAGAAGGCGCGCTGGATCACGAGCTGTACGGTGAATGGGTACGCATGTACAGCTCCGATGAGTTTGGGCAGCTGGCGATCTGGCTGATGGATATCATGAACCAATTGGCAGAAGGAAAGAGCGAGAAAGAACTGGCCAAGCTGGAAGAGTATTTTGTCAATACCTCCAAAATGGAGTACATGTTCTGGGACATGTCCTACAGAGAGGAAATGTGGCCGTGGGAGAACAACTAGCTTTCGCCGACGTCAGCTTTTCGTATGGCGACAAGCAGATTCTCGATCATTTTGATCTGCGTGTGGAAAAAGGGGAGTTCGTCAGCTTGATCGGTCCGAGCGGGATCGGGAAAAGCACCCTGTTTCAGCTCATCGCAGGTCTTCTTGAGCCAGGGCAAGGTGAAATCAGACTAGGCAGTGAAGCAGTTGCAAATCGTTTGGGGCAGGTCGGCTATATGCCCCAACGCGATCTGCTCATGCCATGGCGTACGATTGCCGAAAATGCAGCTTTGCCGCTGGAAATCAAAGGTATGACGAAAAAAGAAGCGCATGAGCGCGTCAGACAGCAATTGCCAAGGTATGGGCTTCAGGATTGGGCTGACAGCTATCCAGCTCAGCTTTCCGGTGGGATGCGTCAGCGGGTTTCCTTTTTGCGCGCGTTGTTTTCTGGGGCTGACATGATGCTGTTGGATGAGCCGTTTAGTGCATTGGATGGAATTACGAAAATGGACATGCAAGAGTGGCTGATGGAAAAGTGGCAGGAAACAGGCAGTACGATGCTGATGATTACACATGATATCGACGAAGCCATTTTACTTGCAGATCGTATTATCGTGCTTTCAGGTAGTCCGATCACCAAGCCGATCGAATTAACCGTTCCGGTGAGCAGACCGCGAACGGCGAGCAGTCGCAACCAAGCCGGATTTTTGGCATTGCGTGAACAAATTTGGGAACTGCTTCGACAGGAGCGCCAAGCAGCAATGAAGCAGTTGAGGAGAGAAGCATGATGGGGAGAGGCATCTGGTTTGGCATCTCCATCGCCATTTTTCTCCTGGTGTGGGAAGCTGGCTGTCGCTTCCTCGGAGTACCGCCATTTATTTTACCGCCGCCTAGCGCTGTGGTCGTATCGTTATGGGATTTACGTGCCTCTCTAGTAGGTGTCCATCTTTGGGCGACGTTACAGGAAGTGTTACTGGGGCTATCGATCTCGATTGTGTTTGGAATCTCTCTTGCATTTGTGATGATTCGCAGTCGGATTGTGGAGCGCTTGGTCTATCCGTATATCGTCATCTCCCAAACGATCCCAATTATTGCATTATCACCCGTATTTATTTTGTGGTTCGGGTATGATTTATCTGGAAAAATCGCGGTTACGATTCTGTTTACTTTCTTTCCGATCGTCGTCAACACGTATGATGGACTTCGCTCGACGGACAAGGAAATGCTCCAGCTGTTAAAAACGATGGGGGCAACAAACGGACAAATTTTCACCAAGCTGCAACTCCCGTCGAGTTTACCCCATTTCTTCAGTGGTCTCAAAGTGGCAGCTACCTACAGTGTGGCTGGGGCGACGATTGGGGAATGGCTGGGAGCGAGCGAGGGTCTCGGGTACTTTGGCAGACGGGCATCAGGGAATTTTCAGGCTCCTGCGTTGTTTGCCTCGGTCCTGTTGCTCTCGATTCTCGGTATGCTGCTGTTTTGGCTGGCTGGACGAGTCGAACGTCATTTTTCCCCGCATATGAAAATCAAAGGAGAACAACAATGAAACCTTTCAACAAATGGACGAAAGCATTCATGGCACTCACATTAGCAACAGGTCTTGCTGCTTGCGGCAATCAGGCGAGCACTGATGCTGGCCAGACACCAGCCCCTGCTGATAAAGGAGCGGAGCCGACTGAGCTTACGATTGCGCTCGATTGGTATCCGAATGCTGTCCATTCCTTCTTATATGTCGCAGAGGAGCAAGGCTATTTCAAAGACGAGAACCTCAAGGTGACCATGCAAATGCCTTCAGATAGCAATGATCCATTGAAGATGGCGGCTGCGGGTAAAGTAGATTTGGCAATCAGCTATCAACATCAGCTAATTCAGGCTCGTTCCGAAGGTGTTCCGGTTGTATCAGTAGGCGCTCTCGTCCGTCATCCGCTGAACGTGATCATGACACGTCAAGATAGCGGACTCGATACTCCGCAAAAGCTGGCTAGCAAAAATATTGGTTATCCTTCGATTCCGATTAACGAGTCGATCGTCCGCCAAGTCATCAAGCATGCAGGTGCAGACGATTCAGGCTTGGTCTTTACCGATATCGGATTCGATATTGTTCCAGCGTTGACTGCCAAAAAGGTTGATGCAGTAGTTGGCGGCTACATCAATCACGAGCTGCCGATTTTGGAGAAGCACGGTGTTTCTGTGAATGTTTTCAAGCCTTCTGAATTTGGTGTACCGGACTACTATGAGCTCGTATTGGCGACCAGCGACGATACATTAGGCAAAAAACAGCAAGCGATGGAAGGCTTCCTTCGTGCGATTGGCAAGGGACAAGACTATGTGAAGAACAACAAAGAAAAAGCACTTGACCTGTTGTTGAGCAAACAAGCGAGCGAATTCCCGCTGGAAGAAGACATTGAGACCAAGAGCTTGGATATTCTGATTCCGTTGATGGATGCGGGAGAAAAGCCTTTTGGATACCAGACGACCGAATCTTGGGAAACACTGATTGATTGGATGAAAAAAGAGAAGTTGATTACGACTGACGTCAAAGCAGAAGAGATCATGCGCGATCTCGTGAAGTAATTGACGCAGAAGTAGTCAAAAAGCACCTCCTTTGCACGCTCTTGAGAGTTTACTCTCCATTAGCGAGACAGAGGAGGTGCTTTTCCGATTAGGAGGAAAGGGGAAAACAAAGTTCTGCTGTCATCCCTTTTCCTGTATCGCTTGTTAACAACAGGCGTCCATGATGAGCGGCAGCAATACGTGTAACCATGGGCAAACCGAGACCATGACCATTGTGTGAGGGAGATTTTCTTTTGGATGAATAAGGCAATTCCACCAAGTCAGGCAGCATGCTTTGCTCGATGCCTTTTCCATTGTCAGTGATAATCAGGAGAGCATCGCGCTGGTTGGGTGACAGGGTCGTTTGCACGTGGATGTGACAGCCTGATGGGTTATGCACGATACTGTTTTGAACCAGATTCGTGATGGCGCGGACCAGAAGTTTTTCATCGCCCATCACAAAGCAATGCTCAGTCGTGACATCTAGCTCGATGGTAAAGGTCTCTGCCAAATCGTTGTTCAAAAAGTCAGTGACAATTTGCCGAGCAAGTGTCGATAGCCGAATCGGTTTGGTATGAATGGGCTGCATTTCGTATTCCAGCATGGAAACGAGATTCAAGTCGCTGACCAGAGACCGGAGCTTTTCCCCTTGCTTTCGAATAATGCTTGCTTTTTGCTGCTGTTCGTATGGCACCGCGTCGCTCTCTTCCCATTCACTGGCGTACCCGAGCACCATCGATAATGGCGTGCGTATGTCGTGGGAGATTCCAGCGATCCAGTTCGAGCGTGCTTCGTCTCTTGCTTTTAGCAAAGCGTTCTTTTCTTGTAGGAGCGACGATGCATGGTTGATGCTTCTGGCAATCCCGCTGAACATTCCTTTTGCCTCGACATGTGTATGCTGATCTTCTGACAGAGCGTGAATCCCGCTAATCAGAGGGCGAATTGCTCGAATGAGTCGAGAGCCGATGAATAGCGAGAGAAGAGCGGCGAGTAGAATATTTCCGAAAAGCAAAGCCAGTAATCGATACGGCAAATCGCTTATCCAACTGATTGGGAAATGAAACTGGTACTTGGCGAGACTGTCCTTCGGGTAGCCCACGACGACCAGCCCCATCTCATGCCCCCAAACAAAAACAGGATAGTCCTGTAAGTAATTTCGCGAGAACTGCGCCACTTCTGCCAGAGAATAGGCGCGGGGCAATTGGTCCGGTATGGCGTAGTCCCATATGACCTTCCCATCGTTCGTAATCAGCATGGCCCAAGCCTGACTCTTTTGTAACCATTCCTGTGCATTTGGTTCCAATGTATACCTGTTGGAATCGTTCTTGTGGATACCTTCTGCGACAGTTTGTGTGACGTGAACGGGAGAAGATCTTTCGTTCATGCCTTTGAAAACAAATGTACCAAGAATGATGTAATTGACGATGAGCAAAAAGACGGCGATCAGGATAGAAGCACCTGTATAACGACGTAAAATTCGTGCGGCTCCATCCATCTACAACTCTTCCTTTACGAGTAATTTGTATCCGAGTCCTCTTACTGTCAGTAAATATTCAGGAGTGGACGGACAAGGCTCGATTTTTTCGCGAATGCGCCGCATATGAACCATCAGCGTGTTTTCATACCCGTAGTAATCATCACCCCATACGGATTGGCAAAGGGCATCGCTCGTGACGATTCGTCCCCGATTTTCATAGAGTTTTCGCAAGAGCGCGTGTTCCTTGGCGGTCAAAGCGTATTCGTGGTGATCTCTCATCACGATTGCCGCCTCCAAATCATCGTACTGTCACCAAGCTGGAAAACGGACAGACGATCGATTTGGGGAGGAGCGTAAACGCGTCGTAAAATGACCAGGAGACGAAGAACCAGCTCGCGCGGTAAAAATGGCTTCACAATATAGTCGTCAGCCCCCAGGCCAAGTCCGAGCAACCGATCTTCATCTTCCCCTCTCGCTGAAAGAAAAATGACAGGGATTTGCGAGAAACGACGGATCGAAGTCAACAGTCCAAATCCATCTCCATCAGGCAGCATGACATCCAGGATCGCGACATCAGGCTTGTCCGAAGCGCAAATCACTAACGCCTCTTTACAACTACCCGCATGAAAAATACGAGAGAATCCTTCCTTACGCAAAAATCCATCGATCATATTTCTGATTTCAAGCTCATCTTCCACGATGAGCACTTTTTTCTGTTTCCATTCTTCCATATTGAATCACCCGTATTCATTATACTCGCTCGAATTGTGTGTTCTACCCACTCAGAGTCAATTTAAGGTTGTCGTAAGGTTCCTGTCAGCTTATCGACGGGTTGGGACTCTATGATTTCGTAGGAGAGACCAACAGATAGGAGCGAGAAAAGATGAATACAGTGATTCAAACGGAACACCTTTCAAAACGCTATGGAGGGGTCTATTCTGTCCATCGGGTGAATCTTGCGGTAGGAGAAGGGGAGGTCTATGGCTTCCTCGGTCCAAATGGTGCAGGAAAATCGACGACACTTAAAATGCTGCTAGGATTAGTCAAGCCGAGTGAAGGGAGTGTATCCGTATTCGGGAAGGATTTTAGCAGGAACCGAATTGAGATTTTGAGTCAGACGGGTTCCTTGATCGAGGCTCCTTCCTATTACGGTCATCTTACCGGCCTGGAAAATATGCGCGTCATGCAGCGCCTGCGAGATGTCCCGGACAAACATGTAGAGAAAGCCTTGCAAATCGTCCGTTTGGAAAAACAAAAGAACAAAAAGGTGGATCAGTATTCTCTCGGGATGAAGCAGCGATTGGGAATTGCCATGGCGTTGCTGCATTTTCCAAAGCTCGTCATCCTCGATGAACCGACAAACGGTCTGGACCCTGCGGGAATCGGTGAAATTAGAGAATTGATTCAATCGTTGCCACAGCAGTATGGAATGACCGTCTTGCTCTCCAGCCATCTGCTTTCGGAAATCGAACAAGTGGCCTCGTCCATCGGCATTATTCACGGGGGGAAACTGCTGTTTCAAGGGAGTATGGAGCAGTTGCAACGGAATAGTCAGCCTAGTGTGTGGATGAAAACGCAGGACAATGAAAAAGCGAGAAGAGTTCTTATAGATATGGAGCTTTCTCCAAGCCTCCAAGATGGCTTCCTTGTCATGGAAGGCATGGGGGATAGAGAGGTAGCGCAGACAAACCGGGCGCTGATTATGGCGGGCATTGATGTTTATCGCATTGAGGAGCATAAAAAAAGCTTGGAGAGTATTTTCCTCTCCCTTACAGGCAAGGAGGGGAGCTTGTAATGAGGACGCTTTGGCTAGAGTTTTATAAAATTCGACATAAGCATTTGTTTCTTATGCTCGCCATTCTTTTGAGTATCGAAATGGCATGGGGGTTTATGGCTGTCAGTATCTCCATGACTAAAAATCCAGATGCCGCGTCGTGGAGCGCTATACTGGTCACGATTACAGCCATGAACGGATTGTTTTTGCCGATCGGTTCGGCTGTCATTGTTTCACGGATTTGTGATATGGAACACAAAGGGCGTACATGGAAGCTGCTGATGGCTACCTCCGTCAGTCGAAAAGCGGTTTATGCGGCAAAATTCGTCTCTGCGGCTGTTTTGATGGGGGGTGCCGTTATTCTACAGGCATTGTCGATCGTGGCATTTGGCATTGGCTTTGGTTTAGCAGAGCCAGTTCCGATTGGCCTATTACTCTGCTTTGTAGCAGGGACAATGCTGACGAATCTCGTGGTGATTGCTCTGCAACAATGGATCTCTCTCGCCATCAAAAATCAGGCATTTAGCCTATGTCTCGGGATGATCGGGGGGTTCATTGGGATGACAGCGAGCTTGTTTCCGCCACAAGTCGGACGCCTTTTCATCTGGTCGTACTATGTAGATTTTTCGCCCGTTACGTATCAGTACGTGAACGAAACCATGCTGTTTACTACACGTGAAATCGGCGCTCATTTGCCGATCATCGTCGTACTCATGGGCATCTCATTCTACCTTGCTGGGAGCATTCACGTATCCCGGCAAGACGTATAGGGAGGACTTTTTATGCTACTCAGATGTTTGGGAGCAGAGTGGGTAAAACTGCGTTGTTCTCGTATATGGCTCGTTTTGCTTGTGCTTCCTGTTTTCAGTACGCTGATCGGCTTCGGCAACTACTGGATGAACCAAGCGATCCTGCAAAATGGCTGGTATAGCCTGTGGACGCAGGTGAGCTTGTTCTACGGAGAATTTTTCTTGCCCATTCTCATCGCGATCTGCTGTTCGTTTGTGTGCAGACTGGAGCATGTAAACCGTAACTGGAACGTGATACTGACAGCACCGGTAGCTATCCCAACGATTTTTTTCGCGAAGTTGGTGGTGGTTGGCGTTCTCCTTTTTGTTGTGCAGCTTTTCTTCCTCGTGCTGTATATTTGCGCGGGTTTCATCGCCGGACTACACGCACATTTTTCGTTTCCTCCGGAAGTGTTCGGATGGATCATGCGAGGCTGGTTGGCCTCGTTCACCATCATCGCCTTCCAACTATGGCTTTCCACGCGGATACAGAGCTTTGCTGTACCTGTCGGCATTAGTGTTTGCTCTGTTTTTGTAGGACTGGGCTTGTATGTGTCTGGGCTCGGGATGTTTTTTCCTCTGTCGATTTTAACGATTGGCATGGGCGTGCTCAGTCAAGAGAGTTTATCGCTAGGAGAGCTGGGAACGTTTGCAGTCATGTGTATACTGTTTGTGACGAGTGGCTGTGCGCTGGGGATTCGCCATCTTACGAGAACAGGTCTTTAACAGTTTTCGCCACATTAACGGTTTCCCTTTCCTGTCAAACAACCTTATAATAGGAGGTGAATGCTTGAATGAGGAGAAGTTTCCATGGACGACAAACAAATAAACAAGACGAATAGCAAATGGGTGATCTGGGGTTTTATTCTCAGCGTACTCGCTTGTGCTGTGTCTATGGTGATTTTCATCTACGTGATGCGCAACTAACAGCACATAATGGGAACCTCAAAAAACCGCTCGTTTACAAGAGCGGTTTTTTGCTGTGGCGTTAGCGAGCTATCGCTGTTATTTTTCGGACGACTTCTTCTTGTGACAGCTGATTCAACTCCGTAAAGCCAAGATTGGACAGGGCAATCGTTTTTCCTTGATAGATCGGATAAACGCCTTGCCAGAGGCCAGCTATACTGTACAGCTGCGGTCCGCTCACTTTTCGCAAAAACAATAAATAATTCCCTTCCGCCAGCGGCCCAGGATATTGCAGGTTGAGCGGACTAGAGGCATCAGGGAGCGGCTCTACGCCAGTGCTAATTACAGTCAATAGTCTGGATGCCGAGCCTTTTATGGCCCTATTTACCTGTACTTTTTGTGTGTAGTTCACGATCTTGCCTTGGGGAATGGTGCGTCCTGTTGGATACGCTCGATGGGCACTGTCTACCCTCACGATGACGATCAAGTCTGATCTTTTTACAAGCTCCGTCAGAGAAGGATACGGTGAGGGATCTACTTGTACACGTCCAATATCGATTTGGGCATGGACGGGGAATGAAAAGACGCAGAGAAGTGACAGACAGAACAGCAATCGATAGAACATGAAACCATTTCCTCCAAACAAAAGAAGTCTTGAAGGTAGTATAAACAGAATGGGGATCGTTCATGCCTGTAGACTTTTAGTATAATGGTAATATTCCGAATAGATAGAATACGTGTTATCATGATGGCGTACTGTGATTTGTTGGCTGAAATCGCCCAGACTATGACAAGGAGGTTATCATGAATCATTTGTTTGCTTTTCGACGTGTCGGTACGTGGTTTTTCGTGTTGGCTCTCTTGTTGCAGGTAGCAGCTTCGCCTGCACTAGCCAAGGAAGAGGTCGCTTCTTCTAGTCCTCTGGCACTCAGCATAGAAAAATTCCTCGCCGATTTGAAAAACGATGAGAATAGCAAGGGGATGTACGCTGGAATCGCGGTCTACGATCTAACCGACAAAAAGTACGTATATAAACACAATGCCGAACGTAATTTTATCCCGGCTTCCAACATGAAGCTGTTTACGACCATTGCGGGTCTGGATAAACTGGGGCCGGATTATCAATGGAAGACCGAGGTGTTTGTTTCGGGAGAGGTAAATAACGGAGGCGTTTTGCAAGGAGATTTGATTTTAAAAGGCTATGGGGACCCTAGCCTGACCCCAGACGATTTGCAACAAATGGCAAAAGCTATCAAGGATTTGGGGATGAAACGAATCAATGGAAACCTGCTTCTCGATGACAGCTATTTCGATGAGACCAGATTGGGCACGAGCTGGATGTGGGATGACGAACCGTATGGGTACAGCGCTCAGGTCAGTGGATTAGCCGTAAACAAAAACTTTACGACCTTAACCGCAACCCCTGGTAAAACGGTGAACGATGCCCCCATCCTGACCATGAATCCGGCTACGACATACATAACAGTCACAAACCAGTTGAAGACGACAGAGGGCAAGGAGAGCAACGTGCTCGTCGAGCGTCCGCGCGGAAAAAATGAAATCATCGTATCCGGTACGATTGGGATGCAAGCAGCTCCCTATGAGGAAGATGTTACGATGGAAGACCCGGCTTTTTATGTGGGCGATCTGTGGAAGGATCAGTTGCTGAAACAAGGGATTGCCTTACATCCGAAGATAGAAGTGAAAAAAACCGTGCTGCAACGCGGAGTGCCGCTCTATACCCACTTGTCTAAACCGTTGGATGAGATCACGGTGGAGCTCAACAAGGATAGTGACAACTTCTATGCGGAAATGCTTGTAAAGACGCTGGGGGTTACCCAGAAAAGCGAGGGTAGCTTTGACGCAGGCAGTGAAGCGGTAGCGGACGTGATGAAGCGCGCTGGCATTGAGTCAGGATTTCGCCAGGTAGATGGCTCGGGGTTATCGAGATTTAATATGATCACTCCTGAACAAATGATCGAAGCCCTCATCTTTTTACAGGAGCAAGAATATCGAACGGAGCTAGAAAAATCACTCCCAATCGCAGGAGTGGACGGCACCTTGAAAAACCGCATGAAAGGAACCAGTGCGGAAAAGAATTTGTTTGCGAAGACAGGTTCGTTAAGTGGAGTTAACACGATGTCTGGCTATGTCACGGCAAAAAATGGTCATAAGCTGGCCTTTTCGATTCTGATCAACGGCATCTATAAATCGAAGTATGCGAGGGACCTACAGGATCAAATCGGCATTTTGTTAACAACCTATCCGGATATCGCAGCACCGGAAGGATTCCGCCCTCCAGAGAAAAAGACGTACGAACTTTCTGCTTTGATCGATCCTATCCTCGATACGCCGGAAGCAGCAGGTGTAACGGCAGGCATCATGATCAAATCATTGGATGCAACAGGTGATCCCGTCTTATACGAGAGGGATGCGGACACACTGCTTACCCCTGCTTCGAATCTGAAGTTGTTGACAACTGCCACAGCGTTGAATCAGCTTGGTTCGGATTACGTATTCAAAACAGAGCTGTATGGAGACGCACCGATCCCCTCTCCGGGAGTACAAAAAGGCAATCTGTATGTGAAAGGATACGGTGACCCTACTTTGCACACAGAGAATGCGTTGCAGGTACAGGAAGGTGTGTCGATTGAAAAAATAGCAGGGTGGCTCAAGCAACAAGGAATCACGCGTATCAACGGGAATCTCGTGATGGATGAAAGCTACTTTGACCAACAACGGCTTGGCCTCGGCTGGGCATGGGATGACGAGAGCTATTATTACAACCCGACCATTGGGGCTCTAGCATTGAACCGTGGGACGGTTATGATCGAATTCAAGCCTGCTAACGATGCTGGTGAACCAGTGGATATCAACGTGCTCCCCAAAACAGCGTATGTGCAAGTGATCAATGAAGCCAAGACCGTACAAAAAGGGGAAGAAAATACGTTTGCTATTCTGCGTGGCCGTGGCACAAATACCATCAGGCTGTCAGGGAACCTCCCACTAGATCACGAAGGCGATTACGAGCGCGTACCTGTAGAAGAGCCAGCCAAGTACGTGGGGACCGTGCTGAAGGAAACGTTGGAACAGCATGGAATTACGTTTGCTCCGAAAAGCGAAGTGTTGATCCAGCCAGTTCCTTCAGCAGCGGTGAAATGGACACAATTTGAGTCGCTGCCGTTGAAGGATATCGTTCAGTACCTCAACAAGCGCAGTGACAATTACTACGCCGAAATGCTCCTCAAGACACTCGGAGCTGTAAAGAAAGGGAAAGGGAGCGCAGTGGCTGGGGCAGAGGTCGTCATGGAAACCGTATCTTCGCTCGGCGGGAGTACCACCTTCGACATGATGGATGGATCAGGATTAACGCGCTACAATCTTATTTCTGCTCGGCAGATCGCATCTGTACTTGAGGGAATGAACAAGGAATCATCATTTACCACTTATGATGAATCTTTACCCATAGCTGGAATGGATGGAACGCTGAAAAACCGCTTGAAGGACACACCCGCGGCTAATAATCTTCATGCGAAAACAGGTTCGATGACGGGTGTAAATACACTGTCGGGCTATATCACAACCAAAGCCGGGGAAAAGCTCATCGTTTCGATTATGTTTAATGGCTATGTCGAGGATGAAGAGCTATTCACCAAGATGCAGGACCAGATCATTACGATACTGGCCAGTTATGAATAAGAATCAAGCAAAAAAGGAGCCCCACTATCGGGAGCTCCTTTTTTGCGTTGATCGTCAATTGAACTGGGTCAATGCCTGTAGCGGTCATTCAGCGGGTGACATATCTATATTCAGATTAGGAAGCAGGCGAAGTACAGAACAGCGGTGAAGGAGGGGAAAAAGAGAAGATGCACCCTGCACTCTTTCATTGGAAGCGTTTGGAGCAAGTCGTAACAGAAGTGCTAGTACAGGCAGGTGCCAGACGTGAGCATGCAAGGTTTGTCGCAGAATCTCTCGTCCATGCTGATTTGCGCGGCATCGAGTCCCATGGTTTGGCGAGGTTGCCGATTTATATCCAACGAATCGAAGCAGGCCTGATTGAATTGAACGATGTACCAGTGATATGGAAACAGGAGGGAGCAACCGCACTTGTAGACGGCAAAAACCAGTTGGGGGCGGTAGTAGGGGTGGCGGCTTTGGAAGAAGCGATCAAGTTGTCAGGCCAAATGGGAATAGGGGTAGTTGGTGTTCGTCATTCCAACCACTTTGGCTCCTGTTCGTACTATGCAGAACGAGCGATCGCAGAAGGAAGGATTCTTCTTGTCCTTTCCAATGCCCCCGAAGCAATGGCACCTACAGGAGGGATGCGCCCTTTTTTCGGAACAAACCCAATTGCTGTGGGAATACCAGCAGGGGAAGAGCCATCCTTTTTGTTAGATATGGCTACGAGTGTCGCTGCCAGGGGAAAAATCGCCTTAGCCGTTAAAAAAGGGGAAACGATTCCTGCCGATTGGGCCATCGATCCCACTGGAAAGGAAACAACTGATCCCGCACAAGCCTTGCTAGGCTCACTTTTGCCGATCGGGGGAGCAAAGGGTTATGGATTGGCGATGTTCATCGATATCTTATGTGGGCTGCTAACGGGTGCAGCAACGGGACCACACGTAAAAAGCCTGTATGACAATTGGAACGATCCACAAAACGTTGGACATCTATTTTTGATGGTGGACATTGAGAGATTTATGCCACTGACCGATTTTTGTGCCAGTATGGATGCATACATTCGTGAGGTGAAAAGCGTACCTACGAAGGAAGGGGTATCCGAAATTTTCATTCCTGGGGAGATCGAGAGCCGAAAAAAGCAAGAACGTTTGGAAAACGGTATTCCTTTCGAAGCGAATCTGACGAAAGAACTAAGCCAATTATGCCGCACCTATGGAGTCGATTTGCAAGCTGCGTATCATGTCCCCTAACCAGATTTCCTATCGCGGGAGGTTTCATGGACAATACATCGCACATAGACTAATGTCATGGGTTTGGAAAGGAGTGAACCGCCTATGCAACGACACATGTGCAAAGGAAAAATTCACAGGGCGACAGTTACGCAGGCCGAACTGGATTACGTGGGGAGTATCACAATTGACGTTGCTCTCATGGATGCGGCAGATATCAAGCCTTATGAAATCGTGCAAGTAACCAGTTTGCGTAATGCCACGCGCTGGAAAACATACGTGTTACCGGGGGCATCGGGTAGCGGAGTCATCTGTCTGAACGGTCCACCTGCCCACCTCTTCTCGCCAGGAGATCTAGTCATCATTTTGAGTATGGGCATGTACGATGAAACCGAGATCGAACAGCTCGTTCCCAAGGTCGTGTTTGTGGATGAACAGAATCGTATCACGAAAATAGAGGAGCATCATCTGATAAAGAATGGAGAGACATTGCCATAAAACCGCCAAACGTAGGAAAATGGGGCAAGCATAAGCACATGGTCAAAGACGAACTGTTGCAGGAGTATTTGCCCAAAACCCGCGTGTACTCTCCTGAAGAGCTATGGGAGTATGCAGAGGAGTTTACACACGTGATGCTGAAGCCTTCGGGAGGCGGCGGTGGGGCAGGAATTATTCAAGTAACGGCCCGAGGAGAAGAGAAGTTTTTGGTCCATAGTGGGAGTCGTCAGCGTCTCGTAGAGGGGAAAGAGGCCACGATCCGATACGTGGAATCGCTGTTTCGGCCAAAAACATACCTACTCCAGCCACGTATCCCGCTCGGTAGAATCAACGGCAAGCCTTTTGATGTGCGAGTCATGATCCAGCGTAGGAGCAACAAGGAGCCATGGCTCATAACAGGGTGGTGTGCTAAGCTTGCAGGTCCGGGCTATGTTGTGACAAATGTAGCTCGCAGCCGTGGAAAAGTTTTACCCGTCGGCACGGCAATCAAGCTGTCGAATATAGAAGCAGGTCCGCATCTCTTGCGTGATATCCGCATGGTAGCTACGGCGGTAGCTAATCGATTGGGAAGAGCCTATCCGACACTCCGGGAGATCGGTTTAGACTTAGGGATTGATATGGATGGCAAACCATGGATTATTGAAGCCAACTTCCGCCCCTCTCTTTCTCTCTTTCAAAAGCTAGAGGATCAGTCCTTTTACAAACGAATTGTCTCCATGAGAAAACGATAAGAGGAAAACCACTTGTCGATGTTCAAACACTAAGATATGGCAGGTGGTTTCCTTTGTTTTTCTACTCTCAATTATTGCGGGAAAAATGATAATGATCTTGCAATTACAACTATGGCGTTGCTACTAGCGAAGGAACGCAAAAGTTGATAGAATGCCTCTCAATAAGGTGGGAGGTAATATATACATCAATGATAACCTTGTCTAAGAAAGAAATGTTGCTGGTCAGTTTTATGCTGTTTTCGATGTTTTTTGGTGCAGGAAACCTTATTTTTCCACCCTATCTGGGTCAAGAGGCTGGTTCCTATGTTTGGCTGTCGATTGCAGGCTTTGTATTATCGGCTGTCGGTCTTCCCATCCTTGGGGTAATTGCCATCGCAAAAGCAGGGAGCTTTTACCAATTAGCGAGTCGTGTTCATCCAAGCTTTGCTCTTATTTTTCCTATTTTGATTTATGTGTCGATTGGACCCGCACTTGCTATCCCGCGTGCAGGCAGTCTCGCGTACGAGATGGGAATGGCGCCGTTTTTGCCGGCACAAGCCGCTGATTCCACCTGGAGTCTTTTCTTCTATACGGTCGTATTTTTTGGCATTGTCTTTTGGTTTAGTCTGACACCTTCCAAATTGATTGATCGCTTTGGGAAAATACTGACTCCTGCATTGTTGACCATGATTGCATTGATCTACATTAAGAGCTTATTCACACCACTGGGTCCAACGGGGGTACCAGCAGGAAAATATGCCACCAATCCAGTTGTGCAAGGTTTTCTGGACGGGTATTTAACAATGGATGCTTTGGCTGCACTTGTATTTGGTATCGTAATCGCCAATACACTGCGGAGCAAGGGAATCGAAGACAAAAAGCAACTGTCTGCGAATATGATCAAAGCAGGTCTCGGAGCAGGTATGTTGCTGACATTCATCTATGTCATTTTGGGATTGCTCGGTTCATCCGGTGCCTCTTTAGGTAGGCCGGAGAATGGCGGACTGCTCCTGACAGCTATCATGAGGCAGCTATTTGGGACAAGCGGTACGCTGATTCTTGGTGTCATCTTTACCGTCGCTTGCCTTTGTGTATCGATTGGACTCGTAACTTCTTGCAGCCAATACTTTCATGGACGATTCAAAGGTTTGTCCTACAGAGGATGGGCAGTGATTCTCTGTGTCCTGAGCATGGGAGTCGCAAACTTGGGATTATCGGAGATTTTAAGTGTATCTGTCCCGATTTTGGGCGCAATTTATCCAATTGCTATCGTGCTCATTTTGTTGGCGTTGCTAGAGCGCTGGATACCTGCGCATTCGTCTGTGTATATGACGACTGTCGCAGTTGTGACGGTTTTTGGTGTCGTGGATTTGATGAATCTTACGTTTTTTAATCAGAGCTGGAATGATATCTTGGGTGTTCTTCCTTTTTATAAGGAAGGCGCCGGGTGGATCATGCCCGCAATATTTGCTGGTTTTGTCGGTGTTTTGCTCGATTTTCGGAATAAGACAAACCGCACAGGAACAGGAACAAAGACTTCCCCATCAGAATAAGGCAGCACGTAAGAGAGCTTCGTTTTCGCGAAGCTCTTTTGTTGTAGAAGAAGAATTTTGTTACTTTTTTTGAGGTTCATTCGTATTAAAAGTGTTAAAGCCTAAGGAGCAGTTGAGGAGGTTCATTGACGTGAAAGTTGCACCTGTTGCGGAAGGTGAGCGAATTCGGCAGCTAGACGGGATTAGAGGCTTTGCCCTCTTGGGGATCTTGCTGGTGAATATGCCGTCATTTTTGTATCCCATCATGTTCTTACCAGATGCAGGGATGGTCAATACCCATTCAGAAATGGATGGTTGGATACGGCTCTTGTTTAACATGTTTGTACAGACGAAGTTTTACACCATCTTCTCGTTTTTGTTTGGGGTAGGCTTTTTTCTGTTTATGCATCGTGCCGAGAGCAAACAGCTGCCTTATCAGAGTCTGTTTACTCGCAGAATATTGGTTCTGCTGATTGTGGGGATGGCACATCTTGTTTTCCTCTGGTATGGAGACATTCTTCATACGTACGCCCTAGCTGGTTTTCTTCTGTTGTTGTTTTATCACAGGCAAGAAAAGACGATCAAAAGATGGGCGTGGACGCTCTTGATCGGTATGCAGGCATTGTCTGCTCTGATGCTGACCGTTCCTGAGGACCTCGTTCCTATGCCAGATCAATCACCGCTCATACAAAAAGCAATCGATGCTTATAGCAATGGGTCGATCATCGAGTGGTTGCAATTCCGGGTTGCTAACGAAATTCCGGTTGTTCTCTCCCTTGAGTTTATTGTTATCCTTTCTGTTCTGCCGCTCTTTTTATTCGGATTTCTGGCAGCCAAGCGGGGAGTATTTGAGAGGACGGAAGAATTTATTCCGGCCATTCGCCGCGTATGGTGGATTGCGCTGGGCTTGAGTACTGTGCTTGTACCGATGATTCCGCTTATTCAATTCGGCATTGTTACATTTCCAGCCTCGATCTCGATTGCCGTTCAGACATTTGTTACCTGGAGCGGTCTTTCCCTGAGCGCTTTTTACATTACTTCACTTTTGCTTCTGTATCGGAAAGAGAGAGCCAAGCGCATGCTGAAGCATTTGGAACCGGTAGGCAGAATGGCGTTAAGCAACTACTTGAGCCAAACCATCATCGTTGTATTGATTGTGCGTGTTGGACATTTGTACGGAACGCCTGGGTTGGCTCTCGGATTGGTGTTTAGCTTGGTGATTTTCACTGCGCAAATCTTCGTTAGTCGCTGGTGGCTCGCCAACTATCAGTTTGGTCCTGCAGAATGGCTTTGGCGCTGTTTGACATACGGCAAATTTGTACCAATGAAACGAAAAGGAGGATCTCATGCGATTTGACACTATCATGACAATGGCTGTCGTGCTTGTGCTGACGTCCTGTTATTTTTATTTGTGGAAAAGGCTTCGCTCGAAAACGTCCAGTTAATCTGGGCGTTTTTTCTACCTTCCACGGTCAGGGAAAGTGAAGGATAAAAGTGGCATGATTGGGGCAAAATTTTCCTATCTCACATACCTAGTCACAAGCAGCAGCGCTCTGACAGTAGGAAGGAGAAAGAGGATGGCTGGCAATTGGATTTCGTTTTTGATCGGCTCCTTTGTAGGATCGATAGCTGCACTCATCGTGGTGGGACTGCTTTTGATCTGTCTTTTTCGACCTCTTACCCAGTGGGTGCTCGCCAAGTTCATGAAGCGCCTCATGTCAGACCGCTATCCGGAAAATATTTTTGAGATGGTCTCCGCAATGACTAAAGTCAGTCCGCGCTACGTCCTGGAGAACAGCTTGCGAGCAGCTACTGGACAAGCCATCGAACGTCCTTTCGGAAGTCCACGCAAGTTCTTGAACTTCGATAGCTTGATATTTTCTCCTGCACAGCTGGCCAAGATGCCTTCGAGTGAGGATACAGAAGTGGATATGCATATCACGATTGGACCCATGGCAAAAAAGCCGTTAATCTTGGACATTCCGATCATGGCAGGGGCAATGGGATACGGTATCGGTGTAAGTGAGGATGTGAAAATCGCGATTGCAAAAGGAACGGCCGCCGTGGGGACTTTGACGAATACGGGTGAAGGTCCCTTACTGCCGGAAGAAAGGAAATTCGCCAAACATCTGATACTCCAATACAACTCGGGAAAATGGGCAAAGGAGCCAGGAATTTTGCGACAGGCGGACGCCATCGAAATCCATTTTGGGCAAGGGGCGACTGCAGCTGCCGCGAGCTTTATCCCCGCTGAATATATCCAGGGAAGGGCTGCTGAAATCATGGGGGTTCAGGATGAAGAAATCATCGTCATTCCCTCGCGGCATCCTGAAGTATCGAAGCCGGAGGATCTTAAGAAGCTCGTAGACAAGTTGCGCACCATAACAGGCGGCGTTCCGATTGGTGTCAAAATTTGTGCCAGTGCCATTCTTGAAAAAGACCTGGAGATTGTAATCCAGGCCGGTGTAGATTTTATCAGTATTGATGGCGGACAAGCGGGGACAAAAGGTGGACCTCCCATCCTGGAGGATGATTTCGGTTTGCCTACCATTTATGCGCTGACCCGGGCCGTGCGTTATTTGAAGAAAAAAGGTGTGAAAGAACGAATTACCTTATTGTCTGGGGGCGGATATAATACCCCGGGTGAGTGCTTGAAAGCTATTGCTTTGGGAGCAGACGGCATATTTATGGGGACGGCTGTTTTGTGGGCGATGACTCATGATCAGGTGACAAAAGCATTACCGTGGGAACCACCAACAGAGCTGACCACCTATCCAGGGAGCTTGAAAAACAAATTTGACCCCGATTCAGCCACGAAATACTTGGCTAATTTTTTTCTTTCGTTTGTGGATGAGATGGAAATTGCCATCCTTGCGCTGGGGAAAACGTCTCTTCGTGAAGTTACGGCTGCGGATCTCGTCTCACTCGATGAGATGACGAGCAAGGTGACAAAAGTACCCCTTGCCTATCAATCATCCTCTTCCAGTTAAACAGCTTGATCGATGTATGAATGGGAGGGATTCGTATCGAACAGAGGATCATCCAAATCAAGTCGGCTGCAGAGTATAACGGATGGACTATGACGCAGACGTGGGAGCATCTTCTTTTTTTACATTGGGCGATTTCCCCAGCGGCTATCAAAGCGCTCATTCCAGCAGGACTTGAGCTCGATACATACGATGGCAAGGCATGGATCAGTATTATCCCGTTTTTGCTGAGTGGAGTGCGTTTGCGGCGGATGCCATCCGTACCATTCACGACGACTTTCCCTGAAATCAATGTCCGGACGTATGTGAAGGCGAAAGGGAAGACGGGCGTGTATTTTCTATCGTTGGATACGTCGAATCCGCTAGTAATCAAGATTGCGAAATTTTGGTACCGGCTGCCTTATTATCGGGCCCAAATGGCTTTTCATCACCAAGGGGATCGGATCGATTTTACCTCTCGACGTCTATCTGGTCTACCTCACTCTCCCTGGTTCGAAGGCAGCTACCAGCCTCTCGCTGACAGATTTTTCGCCAAAGAAGGAACGCTGATATATTGGCTGACGGAGCGATACACGCTCTTTTGCAGGTGTAACAGAACGAAGCAAATGATGTATGCGGATGTGGTGCACGAACCGTGGCAGCTACAGGAGACAGCCTTTCATATTCGTGAAAACGCGATGACCGAAAACCTGTCAATCCCACTCACGGATTCTCCGCATCTAGCCTTGTATTCACGTGGAGTACAAAGTCTTATTTGGCCGATTCGACGTCTAGTGGATCTATCTTCGGATCAAGGTGGGAAGTAGTGACTGATACCCGTCCATAGGGGTATCAGTCTTTTGGATTTGAGGCTTGCCAGACTGACTTTTGGTCGGTAAGATGGGAGGTAGCACTTTTTTCAGAAAAAGGAAGGATCTGGTATTTGATTATGGCTCGAAAAGAACGAATTGGTGAGTTGGATCTAATCCGGGCCTTTGCATTCTTGGCTGTGGTCTATCAGCATGTCATTGGTGTGTACATCCGTGAGCCGGGACTGACAGAGCAGGTGTCGATCTTCTACGGAATGTTGTTTCATTTGCTAAAATTCGCGGTACCTGCATTTATTTTCATCACGGGCCTTGTTTTGTTTTACAACTACTCCGAAAAAGTGAACTATATTTCCTTCACGAGTAAACGGATAACGGAGATTTTGGTTCCGTATGGAATATGGTCAGTGGTCTATCTTTTCTTGATGGAGAAGCCTTTGGGTGAGGGAGCAGCGTTCGTTTGGAATGTAAGCAAAATGTTCCTGACAGGGACGTCCTCGTATCATCTGTGGTTCGTCGTGATGATTTTTCAGTTCTATCTTTTGTATCCGTTTTGGCAAAGAGTATTTGAACTTTTCCGCAGATTCGTGACAAGCCGCTTCCGTCTCGTTGTTGCTCTTGGTGTCTCCGGATTGGTTTATGGGGGTCTCATGTGGTTTTCAGCGCGGTACATCCCGGCGCACGGTTTCCGTTTCGATATGAATTGGCTTGATACCTATTTCATCAAATACCGCGATCGAAATGCGTTTTATTATTTCTATTACTTTTTATTCGGTGGCTTGGTCGCCTTCACGTTGCCCGCATTTCGCGCACTCCTGAAAAGATACTGGCAATGGATCATCGTTTCGGTGGGTGTCCTGTACGCAGTCATTGGCTATGAACTTTTCCGTGATTCAGGGCAAGGCCAGATCAATTTAAACGTAGCGACATCCTTGAAACCGTCGATGTTCCTCTATACGATGGCTTGTTTATTGGCTGTGTATTCTCTCTGCCTATGGATGAGCAAAAAGCAGTCCAAATGGACACATTGGTTTGGTCTCCTTGGGAAATATTCGTACGGAGCTTATTTGATTCATGCGCTGATCTTGACGTACTTGATGAAGATTTTGCGCGAGCTTCAGCTTTTTCACACGGGCGTGTGGGGAAGTATGGTAGCATTCGTCTTGTGCTCCATTCTTTCTTTTGTCATATCATATGGGCTGGGAAAACTGCCGTTTGGTTCCTGGCTGGTGGGGGCAGCAGAGAAAAAGACGAAAAAGATCCCATCATCTCAAAAAGAATGGCAAAACGCAGGATAGTCACGAGCAGTTTGGCCAGATGTAGAGAATTGTAGGAGGTTGAAGGGAGAAGCGAGTCGACATGCTGTTAGCTTACTTTCAGTTAGCCTTGGCTATGGCCTTGGTCGGAAGCAATATCTCCATCGGTAAAGAAATTGTCTCCCATGTTCCTGTGTTTTTGTTTTCGGAGCTGCGCTTTTTGCTCGCGATCGTCATCCTATTGCCGCTACTGGCTATGCGTGGGGAATGGAAAACGTCTTGGAGCCGAGAGGAAGGCAAGGTATTATTCTGGCAGTCGTTTTTCGGCGTGTTTCTGTTTAGCATTTGCATGCTGTACGGCGTTCAATGGACGACCGCTACTGCAGCCGGTATCATTACGAGTACGGTACCTGCTTGCATCGCTTTGTTTTCGTTCTGGATTCTCAAGGAAAAATTACACGGCAATAGCTTAGTGGCGATCGGTCTTTCAGTGGGAGGCATCAGCTTCATTACGTTCACTGGAGGCGGTGGGGAGCAAAACTGGATAAGTATGCTGGGCAATCTGCTCGTATTTTTTGCGGTCGTCAGCGAAGCGCTCTTTACGATTTTCGCCAAAAGACTTTCTGGGAAAATTACGCCTTTCCAAATGACAGCTGCGATTAATGTCATCAGCTTTGTCTTGTTTCTTCCCTTTGCGATCTGGGAAAGCTTGCGGTTTGATTGGAGTGCCATACCTGTAAATGTGTGGTGGCTTCTTGTGTACTATGCGTTTACGGCCAGCGTCTTATCTTTCTTTCTCTGGTACAAAGGAGTGGAGAAGGTGGAGGCTTCCAAAGCTGGCTTGTTCACCGGAATGATGCCGATAAGTGCTGCTCTCGTGGCTGTCTTTTCCTTGAACGAAGCATTTACTTGGATGCATGGAATGGGGATGATCCTCGTGCTCGCCTCCATTTTTATCAGTACACAGCAGCCACGTCGTAGACGTTCGTCGATTGAAAGCTAATAGAAATAGCATGATGGAAAGGTCTCGGAAACCCTCGCATTTATACTTCTAGGGTATCCGGGTCTTTTTTTGAAAGAAAACGAAAAACGCCCTGACACGAGGTCAAGGCGCTTTTGCAATAGGGGTTGTTCCATTTATTTGGTTACTGCATTCTCCAAATCTTTCACACCACTGTAGACCAATTCGAACAAGTCAGCAATGTTTTCTTCTTCAATGCAAGAGAAGGCAATGCGCAGATCGGTTTGACCGAGAGCGATCGTACCGACGCCATACTGTTCCAGCAAGTGCTGGCGCAATGTTTCCGCTTCGACAGTTTTTAGTTTGAGGCACATGAAGTAGCCGGAATTGAATGGATAGTAGGTCCACACGTCATTGTATTTTTCGCTGTCGAGCACTTCCTTGACGCGGTTGGCACGGCCTTTCATGATATCGAATTTCTCCTGCTTTTGTGCTTTGTACTCTGGAGCAGTGATTGCGTGCAGTACGAACGTTTGGGAAGGATGCGATCCGCTGGAAAGAGTCGCGCGGATGATTCCCATTGTCTTCTGCTCCAAAGCGCTGAGCAAGTCGCTGGATGGAGATGCATACGTAATGAAGCCAACACGGAAGCCCCATACGTAATCTTCTTTGGTAGCCCCATCAACTTTTACAGGCAGAATGCGCGGGTGAACATCGCACAGGTTAGCGAAGAGAGACTCGTGCATCGAGTCCTCGAAGAACAAGCCGAAGTATGCGTCATCTGTCACCGCGACAATGTTGATTCCAGCCTCTGCACCTTCTTTGAGTGCAGCGACGATTTGTTTTCCTTCCTCTGGACCCGGTGTATAGCCAGTTGGGTTATTCGGGAAGTTGAGTACGACGATGGCTTTGCCTTTGTCTTTTTGTGCGAGAATGGCATCACGCAAAGCAGTAGCATTAAATTTCATCTCGTCGTTATACAATGGGTAGTAGACCATTTCCGCACCACGGCGGATCGAAAAGGTGAGCTCGTAGTTTTCCCAGTTTTTGTCCGGGATGATGACACTGTCGCCACTATCAGCGAACAAGTCAGATACGATGCTCAGACCATGCGTCAATGCGTTTGTAACGATTGGGTTACTAAACGTATGGTTAGCCAGTGAAGGCTGTTCCTCGATCATTTTTTTACGCCATGCTGCACGCAGCTCAGGCTTTCCTGCTGGGGGAGCATATTCGTAAATGTCTTTTGGCTGGTAAGCTGACAGGTTATCCTGGATGACCTTAAGGTGCATCGGTTGACCGTTTTCCAGTGCAATCCCGATAGTGGCGTTGTACTTTTTCGCTTTTGCTTTCGCTTCTGCCGACTGGCTGAGAATTCCTTCTTTTGGGAAGTAAATCAGTTTCGCGATGTCAGACAGCATTTCATACACGTGCGGGTTTTCCCGCTGGATGGTTTGGTTCAGCGTTGATGCCAATGAATGCATGATAGCCTCCCTCTTCATTTGAAAACATCTATGTTTACCAATAAAGATAGCGTATCTACATGCATTTGTCACCCTTGCCCGGCGGGATATTTCAGATTTTGCGAGGTTCCTTTTGACAGCGAGGAGCGGATTTGCTACCTTGAAATCGAAAACTGAGTAATGCGGGAGGGAGAAGAAAATGGCTGAACGCAGGATCGTTCGCCTGGGGGACTCTATCTTGCGTGAAACTTCAAAAAGAGTACCGTCCATTACTCCACAGGTTGAAAAGATTTTGGATGATATGGCCCAAACGATTTACGCTGCGAAAGGTCGAGCAGGCTTGTCCGCGATCCAGATTGGCATCCCGAAGCGTTTGGTTGTGATGGATTGTGGTAGCGGTTTGATTGAACTGATCAATCCGGTATGGATAGAGAAATCAGGTGAGCAGGTAGGGCAGGAGGCTTGCCTTTCGATACCGGGTGTGTTTGGAATCGTTCATCGGGCGAATTATGTCAAAGTTCAGACGTTGAACCGCCAAGGAGAAACAAAGACAATCGAAGCCGAAGATTTCCTGGCTCGGTGCATTCAGCACGAGATGGATCATTTGGAAGGAATTTTGTTTATTGATCATACGGAAGAGCTCTACTCAGCAAAAACAGGAAAGAAACTGAATCGCAACGATTTGCATCGGATACAGGCTAAAAGTAGAAAAAAACGGCGGAAATAAATGGAGCATAAACAGCAAGGAGATTGACTTATGAAGCGTTGGAATATTATGTTAACAGGATTTGGAACAGTTGGACAGCAAGTAGCCAGACTGCTAGAGCAGCGACGGAACCGATACCGCGAGCTTTATCAAGCGGATGTCAGACTAGTGGGAGTCGTTCGTTCGGCTTCCGGTCTTTATGATGAGAACGGAATCGATTCAGGAAAATGGGCAGACTATGCTCATACAAAACAAGCAAGGAACCCATCGTGGAACGCGTTGGAATTTATCAAATCGGTTCAAGCGGATGTGCTCATCGAGGCTGGTCCATCTGAAAAAGAGGGAGGACCCGGTCTTACTTTTATTCGTTATGCATTGGAAAATGCTATACATGCAATCGCGATTTCAAAAGGCGCGCTTGTAGTCGATTATTCTGGCTTAGCCACTCTAGCCAAAAAACATGGCGTCGCGTTGAAAGTGAGTGGAGCAACAGCAGCAGCTCTGCCGACGATCGATCTATTGCAGTATAACTTGGCAGGCTGTGAAGTGAAACGAGTCGAAGGCATTTTTACGGGAACGACTAACTTCGTGCTCACAAAAATGATGGAGGAGGGGCTCACCTGTGGGGAGGCTGTCGAGCTCGCTCAGAAGATGGGGATTGCCGAACCGGATCCTTCTTACGATATCGATGGTTGGGATACAGCTTCGAAGCTCACGATCTTGGCAAACGCCGCTTTTGGCGCGCAAGTAAATCTGACCGATATCGCACGTGCAAGTATTCGCGAAATAACTTCGTTACAAATCGAGAGCTGGAAAAAGCATACGAAGATTCCCAAGCTGATCGGACGGATCCAAAAGGAAGCGAATGGCACGCTTTCTGTGGCAGTCGAGCTGTGTGCGGTGGATCTTACCCATCCATTTGCATCTGTATCAGGTACAACAAAAGCCATACGGGTAGAAACAGATGTCATGGGGGATTTATTAGTCGTTGGAGGAAAATCAGATCCTGTCGCGGCAGCAGCGGCTGCCTTAAAAGACCTTGAACATATCATTAGCAGATAGGCGAATTTGCATGTGCTTCCAATGTTCCTTAGGAATGAGCCGTTTACAACCGCGTGCATACTAGGGGTGCACCACAAAAAACGGCGAGGGGGCCATACGGATGAACCAATCGTCTGATGTCAATGCCGAGCTGCAGCAAGTATCTGCTTACCCAACCAAACAAAAAATGCATCAGAAGGACGTTGCTTTGGTAGATGAGCAGGATAGCGGCTGTTGTACCCCCAAAAAGCAGGCATCTGAAGCACAGCAAGAATAACGCCTACACGAAAAAGCCGGGTCTCAATTAAGAGACACCGGCTTTTCGTTTCGTGCCATGCGTTTTATCCGATAAATTCTTGTACCCAGTAGCCATTTGTGACGCCTACACCAATTTTTGTGAACGCTGGGTTCATAATGTTTTCGCGGTGGCCTTCACTGTTCATCCATTGTTGCATAACTTCTTGTGGACTTTGTTGACCCATGGCGATATTCTCACCTGCAGTCGAGTACTGAATGCCATACTGCTTCATCATGTCAAATGGGGAACCGTAAGTTGGGCTGTTGTGGTCAAAATAGTTGTTAGCAGACATATCTTGTGCTTTTGCCAACGCTACTTTGGACAAAGCTGCGTCCATTTGAACAGGCTTGAGACCTGCTTTGGCACGTTCTTGGTTCACCAAATCCGCGACTTGTTTCGCAAAATCACTAGTTTTTCCTTGTTCCACTTGAGTTGCTGGAGCGGCAGGCTGAGTGACGGTTTTGCTAGGTTGCGCTGGTGCAGTTTGAACTGGTGCTGGTTGAACTGGTGTTTGCTGTACTGGAGCTTGTTGTACAGGTGCTGGTTGAAAAGATCCTGGTTGAAGTGGGCATGGTTTTACAGGTGTAGCTTGCCCTTGTTGCATTGGCTGTACTGCTTGTGGCTGACCAGGGACAAAGCCTTGCTTTTGGAAAAAATTATAGAATTGTTGTGCATTTGGTGCTTTTTGGAATTGTCCCATATTTTGACCCACATTGAATTGGAATTGTCCGTTCTTCAATGGGCAGTTAGATGCTGCGGAAGCAGAAGAAGCAAAGCCTGTCAAAGCCAAGCCCAGACCAAGAGTCATCGCGATTGTAACAGAACCAAAACGTTTCATAAAACAAATCTCTCCTTTTTTTTGCCTACGAGGTTAGTTGTCGGATTCGGGTTGAGGAAACAACCCTACGCCAATTCGGCGATTCACCCCATGTGGAATTGCTCATCCACAAAAAAGTCCCCCGCACTTCCTTTTCAGAAAGTCTCGGCTTATTTCGTTTGGCATGAACAACGATATCAGACAATCCCAATCGAAATAAAGGAGTAATATATGGTAAAAAGCTAGAATCGTTGATAAATTAGGCTCATTTCGCTTCGTTTGATTGTTCCTTCCATGCGGTTAAGCCGCCTTCCAATGCATTTGCTTGAAAACCATGCTCACGAAGAAGAGCGGCAGCTTTTTGAGCTTTGTTACCTGTTGTACATACGGTAACAATCTGCACATTTTTCGCAAGTTTTTCGGTTTCTTCATCGAACGGCTTGTCCTGTTCTTTCATTAGAATATAGGGAACGTTTCGGGTCGATGCATTTTCGTGAACGAGGCTGCCGGTGGTAAATTTCTCGACGTCGCGTACGTCCAATAATAGTACAGGCACTTTCTTTTCAAGCATTTCTGATAATTGAATGGTTGTCAAAGTTTGATTTTGCAAATGAAATCCCTCCCACTGCTATTGTAACAGAGTATCGCCTTCCCAGTATAAGGGTGAACGGTTGCTTTTGTTGGACAACCATGGTAGAATGAGATTGCTACTTGAAAAATTGATACCTAATCATTCATCGAGGTGTTTGTATGCTGATGGATAACATTTTTGAATCCCCGATTCACACTGGCGCGGTCATCGGAGCCGCAAGGATGGAAGAGAGGAAGGGCTTTCATTGTTTTAGGTTTTCAAAAGGTTTAGTTTTTAATTTTGCAGTTCCGTCCTATGACATTCGCATATTTACTAAGTAGGTACAATTCACATATCATGAAGGCGTATCATAGCACATGATCTGGTATTCCTTCATGATATGTGAGCTTTATTTGCTTCGGTAAATATGACTAGCATATTCAAATTGAATTTTTGGAGGTTTTTTTAAATGCAAACGAACGGAACAGTAAAATGGTTTAACGCAGAAAAAGGTTTCGGTTTCATTCAAGTAGAAGGCGGAGACGATGTATTCGTTCACTTCAGCGCAATCCAAGGTGACGGTTTCAAAACTTTGGACGAAGGTCAAAAAGTTCAATTCAACATCGTTCAAGGCAACCGTGGCCCACAAGCTGAGAACGTAGTAAAACTGTAAGTCTCCTTTTAAAAGAAACTGTCCTTTCGAGGGCAGTTTTTTTGTCGTGGACGTAGAAGTAAAAAGGCGTTGGGATAGTCTCGAACGCCTTTTCCTGCATGCGAATAGATTAAAAAAGGAACTATGGCGTCTCACCATAATTCCTCATTTTCTTCCTGCAAAATAGTTAAATACAAGTTTCGATTTCGACAGTTTGTAATTGACTGTCAAGAACTGAAAGACCGACCACTTGACCGCCGCCGATAGAAGTACGGCCATAGGTGGTGAGAAGGACATTTCTGTTGTTTTCTGCTACGGTAAGGCGGACTTCATAGTGGAAAGAAGCGGGGACCAGCGCATTGAAAGCAGTCCGAGTATTCGCAGGGATAAATTGCGTGATGTCAAGCAAGGTGCTAACTGGATTCGTTTGCGTAACTGCGTTACCCCAGTTCAATACTTGCACACGTACTTCAACCTCTTCTGTGTTCAGATTTACCAGGTCGAGGTGAGCGGTGAGAGCAACAGCGAGGTTGTTTTGCAAAATACCAGTCGTTCTCACAGTATTTCTTTTTGGGCGTCTGTGACTTCTTTTTTCCGAAACACCTTGATCGTCGTCGTATTCGATTTCAGACATCCATGTTCACTCCATTCTTGTGTAATCTAGTGGGACAATAATACGATATTGTTTCTTGGCTTGATTTGTAACGGCGAACGTAAGGGGACGAGTAACTATTTTTGATAGAGGATGGTGGAGGTTTTGGGAGAAACGCCTGTATGCAACAACTAGACTATACAGCTCGATTTGATTGGGGATACGAAGGGGTGGAACAGGTCGGGGCAGCATCGGATATGATCGTCATTATCGATGTGCTCTCCTTCAGCACGTGTGTCGATATCGTAACGGGACGTGGAGGTATCGTCTATCCTTGTCAGGTAAAGGATGAGTCAGCTGTAGCATTCGCGAAACAAAAAGCAGCGTTGCTCGCTGGAAAACGCGGAGAACCAATTTCCCTTTCACCCGCCTGTCTGAAAACGGTTCCGATGGGAAGTAGAATGGTGTTACCCTCGCCAAACGGATCGACCTGTACCGTGTTGGCAAAGAAAACAGGTGCGAAGGTAATCGCTGCATGCTTACGAAATGCGCCATCTGTCGCCAAATACATACAGCAGCAGAAAGGAACCGTAACGGTCATCGCTTGCGGTGAACGGTGGGGAAATGGAGCATTGCGACCCGCTATGGAGGATATGATTGCGGCAGGTGCGCTGCTTCACGAATTGGAGGGGTATCGATTGTCACCAGAGGCCGAAATGGCGGTGGCAGCATTCCGATCCGCCCAAGTTTATCTTCTCGCTTACTTGCAGAAATGTGCAACTGGCCAAGAGCTGATCAGCAGGGGGTACCCGGAAGATGTCGCACTTGCAGCGGAGTGGAATCAGAGTAGCACGGTTCCAGTGCTTAACGATGATTTTGCTTACGAAGCTATTTAGTCTTTTCGCATAAAGAATCCCTCATTCGGTAACCATGGTTATGAACCACACATGAGAAAAACTGGACAGGGAGGATTCATATGGATGACAACAGCAAGTCCATCAACCAGTCAGAAGAAAATATCCTGACGAATCGCCAAGGCCATCCGATTACAGACAACCAGAACCTGCGGACCGTTGGAAATCGCGGGCCAACCGTCCTGGAGAATTACGACTTTCTGGAAAAAATCACACATTTTGATCGGGAGAAAACACCTGAGCGTGTCGTGCATAGCCGAGGAGCAGGAGCGCACGGCTATTTTGAAGCGTATGGAACCGCTGGTGATGAACCGATTTCTACGTACACAAGAGCAAAGCTGTTTTCGGAGCGGGGGAAAAAAACGCCTGTGTTTGTACGGTTTTCTACGGTCATTCATGGCACACATTCTCCCGAAACATTGCGTGATCCACGTGGGTTTGCGGTGAAGTTTTATACAGAGGACGGGAACTGGGATCTGGTTGGCAATAACCTCAAAGTTTTTTTCATTCGGGATGCGATGAAGTTTCCTGATCTTGTACATGCGTTCAAGCCTGATCCTGTCACAAACATTCAAGACGTGGAACGGATCTTTGACTTTATCTCGAACACGCCTGAGGCCATGCATATGATCACGTTTTTGTTCTCCCCGTGGGGAATACCAGCGAACTATCGGCAAATGCAAGGCTCTGGCGTAAACACGTACAAGTGGGTAAACCACGAAGGAAAAGCGGTCCTGGTCAAATACCATTGGCAGCCTTTAACGCAAGGAATTAAAAATTTGACACAAAAACAGGCGGAAGAGATTCAAGGGAAAAACTTTAATCATGCCACACAGGACTTGTACGAAGCGATTGAGCGAGGAGAATATCCGGAGTGGGAAATGTGCGTCCAGATCATGAGTGATGACGATCACCCAGAGCTCGATTTTGATCCGCTTGATCCAACGAAAATATGGCCCGAAGATAAATTTCCGTTTCTCCCTGTAGGCAAAATGGTACTGGACAAAAACCCGGATAACTATTTTGCTGAGGTCGAGCAAGCAGCATTTGGGACAGGTGTTTTAGTGGATGGGCTTGATTTTTCCGATGACAAGCTACTGCAAGGAAGGACCTTCTCCTACTCCGACACGCAGCGTTATCGGGTTGGTGCCAACTATTTGCAGCTTCCGGTCAACGCTCCCAAAAAGCATGTCGCTACCAACCAGGAAGGCGGTCAAATGCTGTACCATGTAGATCGAACGCAGCGACATATTAACTATGAGCCATCGACGATTGGCGGATTGCAGGAAGCCAAGCAAGCCGCTCCTGATCATCAGCCAGAAGTGGAAGGGAAGGTCGTTCGTCAAAAAATTGATCGCACCAACGATTTCAAACAGGCGGGAGAACGTTATCGCCTGATGGAAGACTGGGAAAGAGAAGACCTCATTGCCAATCTGACAGATGCACTCCTCTCCTGTGATCCTCGCATTCAAGAGAAAATGCTCGGTTACTTCTCGCAATGTGACCAAGAGTACGGCCAGCGTTTGAAAGCTGGAGTCGCAGAGGGCAATGGCGGAAATAGCGAAGAGATGGGCGGACCGATGGGCGCAACGAATCCCGGAGCGGCTGTCAAAGAAGCCGAAGAGAAATCCCGTCCGTCCAAGCCTTACTGATGAGCCGAGCGAACAACAAGACTGAATGAATAGTGGAGCTTTGCCGAATCCATGGTAAAGCTCTTTTTTGTATCCGGTTGCAATTTGACTTAACAATCAGTAGGCTAAAGCGTATGGGATCGATTTGCCAAAGGAGACGTCATTCATGTCAAAAGATAATAAAACACATCAACATATTGTAGAAGCAGCCTATCAATTATTCGCGGAGCATGGGATTGAGAAGACGAGCCTGACGATGATTGCTACAGAAGTAGGGATCACGAAGCCGGCGATCTACTATCACTTTGCATCAAAGGACGCACTTCTCGATTATTTATTTGATCAACTGTTTGGAAACTATACATTCTCTCATTTTTTCACGGTTACGGACTTTACAGCTGACAATTTCGCGGAACTCCTTATCGAAACTGGGTTGAAGCTATTGCCGAGCGAGGAAGAGGATTATGCCTTTTTACGTGTCTTCAATCAATTTCTGCTGTCTGTCAGTCAAAAAGAGAAGTACCGTGACAAGCTGCGTATGATGCAAGAAGATTTTTTGCAGGGCTTTACCTCCTTATTGGAACGAGGGATAGCGTTAGGTGTCGTCAGTCCTGACCGAGTCGTAGCAAAGGCTCATATTCTAGCACTCGTCGTTGATAATATCAGTAATTACATGCTGATGGGGATTGAGTTAGATCAGAGGGATATCTGGACTGAAACAGTGAGAAGCGTACTAAAGTAATCGAAAAAAACAGTAACGCAATTCGAGTTGCCAGCGTCTTACAATTGTTTACATTAGACGATGGTGAGGAGATTCATGATGGTACGAAGAGAGAAATGGGTAGCACTATTGAGCTATACCGCGGTACTCTCCCTATTGACGACGGGTGGGGTCGTTGCTGCATCCCCTGCGAAGGCAGTTTCCCAAAAAGTAGAAGCATCGCCTGGCACGACGGGCAATCCCGAGATGAAGCTTCAGGCCTGCAGCCAAGATGACACGAAAGCGGATGCTTCGGACATCACGATGAAGCCATGGAAACCATTGGAGAATAAGCCGGTACTGGAAGGGATTACTGCGATTGCAACAGGCATCATTTTTGATGAAGCAGGCTATGGGTGGAGGCCAGGTATTTCGTTTGCCTTTACAGGGGATGGGCAAGTGTGGAAATGGGGCTATCAATCTGACAAGAAGTATGAACCGCACAAGCTAGCCGGGATCAAAGATGCCAAGCAAGTCACGACGGATTATGTCCTCACGGGCGCCGGTGATGTATGGAAGATCGATGAGAAGAAAGCACCAGAAAAACTGGTCGGTCTGGATAAAATCAAGAACATTCAGCAGCTCGACCTTCATGAAGGTGTCCTCTTTTTACTGAAAGAAGATGGTACCCTACTGAAATGGGAAAAAGGAGCGAAAGCAGCCGAAAAGGTGACGAAGCTCTCGAATATCCGTGACATGTATAGTTCAGCGTTTTCCTTGTTTGCAATAGATGACCAAGGGAAGCTTCTTTATCTCGATGGCAAAATTGGTGAGCTGAACACAGAAAATCTGCAAGTAATGGATATCCCGGGGAAAGTTAAACAGGTAGCCGTCGATTACACGGATCGCGCCTTGATCCAAACAGAAAAGGGCGAAGTGTATAGTTACAATTCAAAAGAAAATGAAAAAGTAGTGCGTGCCGCTCATGCAGATGGTGCCACGCGGATGGCAGTTGGCGGAGAAGGATTATACTTGGTGGTAAAAGCGGACGGAACTGTCTGGGGCTGGGGACATAATACACTTGGAATGCTCGGTGCGAATCTGGAAAATGAGCTCGAGGAGCCTGTCAAAGTAGCAGGTCTTTCTGATATTACAGACGTACAGGCGGGTACCGACCATGTGATTGCTCTCGATAAAAAAGGAAACGTCTATTCATTTGGCAGCAATATGACAGGACAGCTGGGACGAATCCCTGTTACGTTTGACAAATGGACAGAATTGGGCGAATTACGTGATGTAAAACAGGCAGTAACTGAGCTGGATCGACCGTACTTCGTTCGTAAGGATGGTTCTGTATGGAGTTTTGGCGCGGATCGAGTGCCACATGAAGTGAAAGGACCTACGAAAGTAAAAACATTGGATAGCATCATGGATTCTCCGGTTACCTTGAATGAGAACGGACAAATCCAGTTGTGGACCAGTGAATTTAGCAGCTGTGAAACATTGGTGTTGCCTTCTCGCATCAAGGATTTCGTTGGTGGAGAAGAGCATCTCTTATTGCGTACGGAAGATGACCAATTCCTGACTGTGGAATTTAGTTATGATTCCGCCGAACGCGGAGGGGTGTATGTCATCACGAACTTGCGCCCACAAAAAGTGGAAACCCTCAAGATCGATTCAAAATTGGCAGCGGATGTGACAAAGCTTTATGCCAATCTTTATACGTTTTTTGCTGTGACGAAAAATGGTCAGGTATTGTACGCAGAACGGAAGAATGATGAGCCGTTCACTTCATTTGCGCAGATAGCTGGTTTGGAAGGAATTCGTGAGCTTGCACCTGAGTATTTTGTCCGTTATACAAAGGATATCGCATCAGTATGGGCGATCAATGATGCAGGCAAGGTTCAGGAAATTCAGGTTCTTCCTGAGAGCGAAGGAAATGACGTAGGAGCTATCAAAGTGAAGCTGGAACCCAAAACGGAAGAAGACATTGCCATGATGAGCGGACGTTTGCGGATTACCAAGGATGGGCAAATCTTCGAACACGAATGGGAACCGCTTAAAAAGCAAAAAGTGGCTGCCCCCGTTAGACTGATTTCCTCTTCGTATGACTATGCGATTGAAGGACCAGGCTCGCATTATCATGTACTGGTCACCGATGATGATAAGATCGTATTGATTGGCGATAATCCATACGGAAAAGGTGAGCTTCAACCAGATATGGTCAGACAATAAAAGACTGAAAGAACATTTAGAGTCTGTACATAAAGCGTGCAGACTCTTTCCTTTTCCCCGAGAGGTAGTATTCATCATCGCCATGGATAAACATGGGAGGTTAATGTAGAATTATGTCGAATGAATATTTATGAATAAGCATGAGCCTATAAGTACGTTGGTTCTATGGAAAGGGAGAATCTATGTAAATGCAGAAGTCATCAAATTCGTCCAAGGAAAACAGCGCTGCATGCTGCCAACCGTCGATTTCGCCGGCAGACGATTCTGCACGGATATTAATAGAAGGAAACACCGAAGTTATCGCACAAATGAACATGATTAACTTGACGGAAGAGGATTTGCAATTAATCGCAGCGTTTCGTCCTGTCATTGAGACTGAAATTGAGCAGATTACTTCTTCTTTTTATGAATCGATTCTCCATGTGGACTCTTTGAAACAAATCGTGATGGAGCACACAACCGCTGAACGTTTACGTCAAACCTTAATGAATCATTTAATCGAGATGTTTGACGGCCGGATCGATCCTGCCTTCATTGAAAAACGATTGAAGATTGCGATGGTTCATCAAAAAATCGGGCTTCCTTCCAAGTGGTACATAGGTTCTTTTCAAAACCTGTTAGGCACACTCATGCGAATGATAGATGATCGGAAAGAAGTTTATCCTGACTCGAAAAAACTGGCTCAAGCCATTACGAAGCTACTTAGCTTTGAGCAGCAATTGGTCCTGGAGGCGTACGAAGACCAGATACGTATGCTGGAGCATCGCGCCAAATCGGTGATGGAATATCAGGCGTTTCACGACGATTTAACCGGCTTGCCGAACAGAAGGAAGCTCCATCAAGCCTTGCATGAGGCGATTGTTAGCAATAGAGAACAGGATACGCGATTTGCTGTGCTGGTACTAGACATCGATCGTTTTAAAATGATCAATGACTCTCTGGGTCATATGTATGGGGATCATTTTTTGCAAGAAGTGAGTGATCGGATCAAAAAAAGCGCGGAAGGATTCGAGGTGACGATTGCTCGTGTGGGTGGTGATGAATTCACACTGATCTGCCAAAATGTTGAAGATGATCACGAGTTTTCGACGTTGGCTGATCGAGTAGTTAAGGAAATCGAGATCCCCTATCGCTTGCAAGGAAAAGATTATTACGTCTCGGCGAGTATTGGCGTAGCCGTGTATCCCGATCACGGATGCAGTGAAGAGCAATTGCTCAAAAATGCTGATGCTGCCATGTACCAAGTGAAGAAAAACGGAAAAAACGGATTTCAGCTTTTTACCAATGAGCTGGATGACCATTTCTGAACAGTAGATGGAATCATTTTGTAATTATTGATACAATGATGAGAGTCCCTTCGGGGGCTATTTTTTTAAGGAGGGTTTTTCCGATGAAGAACATTACGTTCATCAAACATGTCTATGAAAAGCAACTGGGGGGTGAAATCTACTATGAACCCTAGTATTTTGAATGGCACGAGAAATCATCTGATCAACCAGCTTGTCTTTTTTGACGAGCAGTATTCACTCTTTTACGATCAATATGTACGGAACTATGGAAAAGAAAAGCAAGCCATTGATGAAATTGTCGAGCGATACAAGCAAACACTTGAAAGTCTTTTGGTAAAAGAAGACAGTGCACTCTTTCAATCGCTTAAAGCAATTACTTTATTAGGCAGTAGCGTAAAAGTGCTATTTGAAGAAGATCAATTTGAGGAGTCATTTACTGTGGTTTATCCCACAGACATTGACCCGGATAACAACAGAATTTCATTCTTATCGCCCATCGGCAGGCAACTGCTGCTAGCGGCTCCACACGATTCTGTTGTGCTGGAAAGTCCGGTTGGCAGGCAACAGGTGCAGGTTCGGGAGATAAGCTTTACATATATGGGGGGGTTCTCGTCACCTTAGGAATCTACCCATCGCATCGCTCATATGAGAAGACACTAACACGATGTTAGTGTCTTTTTTGTCCATTCTAGTAAAAATAATCAATGCTTATCCGATTGCTATTCCTCGTAATTAAACTGCCACTCGATACCAAATCGATCGACGACACTTCCATAGCATTTGCTCCAAAACGTCTCTTGTAATGCCCTCCAGGTCTTTATTGACGATGGCCAGACTGAAGTTTGTTCCTTCGACATAAGGCATGCTAGGGAATGCATCAGAAAACATAACAGAGCTTCCGTCAATCACAAGTCGTGTGTGCATAATGAGATTTTTGGCTTCTTCAGGCATGATGTAGTTTGGATCGGGCGGTGTATCGCCATATCTATTAAATTGTGGTGGTTCTGTATGAAACACTTTTGCATAGAATTCGACTGCTTCCTGATACAAGAGCAAATATACTTCGAGGATCATGGAAAAATAGGTCCCAAGACGCTAGCAATTTGTTGGTGTCTTTCACTATTTATTCAGGTAAAATTTAGTCGAACGATATTTTCTGAAAAATAGAGTGAAAAGAAGGGATTTCATGATTGTTTTTGGGATGATGATTTGCATTTGGTTGTTATCACTTTGGTTGCAACCGATCCTACAACCTTATGTGGAGGCTTTTCTGCTCTATTTTTATGAGGACAGATTTGAAGCGTACATTCCTTATGAAATGACTGCCTTACATTATGTGGTAAATGCCATGACACTTGGTTTCATCCTTGGATTGCCACTTGAAATCAAATTCAGAAGAGCAAAATCTAAATCACTTAAGAAGCTCAAGTTTTTTGATAACTTAGAGGCTAAAAAAATTCTGTTTATTCTCTCTGTTGCGCGTGCTCAGCATGGTTATGTGACAGCAGCAGACATCGCATCCCAATCCGATCTAACGATTCTTAAAGCCCAAAATATATTAGAAAAGCTTCAAAAAGAGGGGGTCGCTGACTTAAGTGTGGCGGAGACAGGTGACATCCTGTACTATTTCGTTGGCTTGCATGAAATGGAGGAATGAGAGGCGATGGGACCAAGAGAATAAAAGCAAAGGATTGAGGATTGAATGCCTATAATCGTCTTCATTTTAGTAATAGGAGCAATTTTTTATCTCTTTTTTCAGGCAAGTTATTTTATTGTGGATGGACTCTATCAAATCTTAGACAACACTATCTTTTTAGCAATCTTTATGACTCTCATTACCATTGGCTATTTGGTCTTTTACTTTGAAGGGAAAAGGCTTGTTAGGAAGCAGATACAACGAACACATCAAGCAGTTGCAATGACGGTTGCTAACCGTAATCATGGGATCGTTTCTGCTGCTTCGTTTGCTCTGGAATCGGAGTTAACGCTATGGCAATGTGAGCAAGTATTGAAGGATTTGGAAGGACGAAAGGTTCTGCGCACGTCATCCGAGCCTGGCAGGATGGCCGTTTATCAGTTGGACGATCATGTTTACGGACACATGCCTTATGAAAGTGACGACCATGAGGACCTGGATGATGAGGAAACGAGCGAGCTGGAACAGACCCAGCGAAAACGCAAAAAAAGAATCTTACAAGTCGTATTGGGAGGAGTCATTGGCACATTGATTGCCATCTCCGAAGAACAGATTTTCTTGAACATGAGAGAGTATATCTCGGCTGCAATAGTTGCACTTACCTTTCTCGTTTTAATCGGACATTACCTCCTGTCATCCCTTCAAAAAGAGGATAAACGACATTCGGAACACGATGTTTTAACGTATGTCATGGATAACGAAGGGGAACTCAATCCGAAAGAGATTCCTTATTATACGCATGAAAGCTATCAATCAATGGAGCCCATGATCGATAACTGGCACAAAAGTAACTACTGCTCGATTACGTATCAAGAAGATGGTGGAATCATCTATCACTTTCCGAATTATACGGATGAGTCGGAAGTAAACGAATATGACGAAGAGTATGATCCGATCCCTGCATGGATCGATAAAAGGTCGAGATTTCTGCTGTTTTGCTGTTTGGCATTTGTCTTCAGCTATGTAGGCGGCTATGCCCTTGTACATTGGAACAGCCTTATCTTTATTCTCGCTTGTACCATCATAGGGGGGATCTACGGTCATTTTGCCTTCACAAAAAAACCGGAGCTAGAGAGAATGGAGCGAATTGCACTGCAAGTAGCTACGAAGAATGGCGGTGCTGTAGCTGTTTACGAGTTGGCTTACAATGCCAGAATCACCATGGATGAAGCTGCGACGTTATTAGAAAAATGGGAGCAAACGAACATTGCGAGAAAAGTGTATGCGGAGGAAGGCGTGCCGATTTACATGGTGGGTGGTATGGTTTCCCAAGAGCAAAGACAAAGGTCGGAGCATGTTTGAATACACTCCCATAATCTGCACATACTACCATGAAACAATCAATCACAACCAGAGGTGAACAGCATTGGCACGTTCGAATTCCTTGGTATCTGGACAAGCTCGCGCAGCACTTGATCAATTAAAGTACGAGATCGCTGCTGAATTCGGAGTCGAGTTGGGCGCAGATACGTCGGCACGCCAAAATGGCTCTGTCGGCGGAGAAATGACGAAGCGCTTGGTACAATATGCGGAACAACAAATGTTTCGTCTGTAATCCCTCCTTGTGAGGGATTTTTCTTTCGCTTACATTTGACCGAAATATCGCGTATAGTTAGGGGAGAGCGACGAGACAGTCGCAAGGACCGAAGAACAGCAATAGGGGGATTTTTGGCTTGAATAGCGACAATTTGCATAACTGTTTGTTTTTCACTTCCAATCGTTTATCCCGTGTGATTACGAAAATGGCGGAGGAATCCTTCCAGCGTTATGGATTTTCTCCTACTCATGCGTATCTCATGTTGGCTGTAAACGAAAAGGAGAAAGTGACCCCGACCCAATTGGCGCAAATTCTTCATATGACACCATCAACGATTACTCGTTTTGTCGATAAGCTTGTTGGAAAAGGCTTTCTGGAGCGAGAAGTAGAGGGGAAAAACATCTTCGTTTTGCCTACGAAAAAGGGGCGCGAAGCTCAAGCTAACATAGAAGAAGCCATTACAGATATGTACAAAAACTATGTGGCATTGCTTGGAGAAGCTCAGGCAAAATCAGTTACACAGATGATTCACGAGACAGTCGAAATGCTGGAAAAGAACGAGTCGGAGTCCTGATTCCAGCATTTGTAAGGAACGGGAGAGTTGACAGTGTCCTGTCTTTCTGTTAATTTGTATGTACAAACAAATAAAATGGAGGATATCCATGAAAACTCTCGTTATCGCAGTACACCCTAGCATGTCTCAATCTCGTATCAATAAAGCATGGAAGCAAAGAATGCAAAAAGAAGAAAGCGTAACAGTTCACGATTTATACGCTGCCTATCCAGATTTCCAGATCGATGTTGAACAAGAGCAAAAGCTGATGCAGGAGCACGATCGTATCGTCTTTCAATTTCCGCTTTACTGGTACAGCACACCAGCACTTTTGAAACAGTGGCAGGATGCTGTGTTGACGTATGGTTGGGCTTACGGATCTGAAGGAGACAAGCTGCATGGAAAAGAGCTTCTCCTCGCAATTTCTACAGGCGGACCTGAGGAAGCTTATCAACGTGAAGGATACAACTACTATTCCATCAGCGAACTGATCAAACCGCTGCATGCGATGGCGAATTTAACGGGAATGAAATTCTTGAAACCGTTCTTGTTCCAAGGGGTATTGGGAGTTTCGGATGAGCAAATTCAGCACAGTGCAGAAGAATATGTGGCTCATGCACTGAACGCTTCCATAGAGTCGGTAGAAAAATAGTCAGACACGAGAGACGATGAGAAAGCTTTCATCGTCTTTTTTGTGTGGCTTGAAGTGGTTCTGGGTGCCCTAGCAAAAAACCTTGACCAATAGGTACCCCAAGTGCCAAAGCGACAGATAAGTCCTCCGGCTCCTCGATTCCTTCCAGTACAAGCTGCGTTTGATCTTGGCAGTATTGGACGAAAAGCGAGACGAGTTTTTGCTTATTCGGCATGGAGGACAATTGCTTGCCGAAGTACCTATCGAGCTTAACGATATCTGGTTCATACTCCACGATCTTTTTTAATGACGCGGCACCCGAGCCGACATCATCTAATGCGATCTGGAATCCATGCTGACGTAGCTCACGTATTTTTTGCCCCAACAGTCTTATCTCCCACATCTTGTCTTCTTCATTAGCCTCGTTGATTTCCAAGACAATTCGACTGTTCCACGATCCAAACAAGCTTTCGGTAATAAACGATGGGAAAGCAGGGTTCAATAACGTAGAAGGAAACACATTGATGAACAAGAGCGGGACATGATCGTGAAAAGTCACCCTCGTAAAGTATGATTCAATTGCTGTTTTCATCGATAACGTATCCAATTCATATAAGTGTCCTTCTGACCGAGCCTTTCGAAAAAGAAAGTCTGGCGAGTGGTGTGTGGAGGAGCGAAGAAGTGCTTCGTACCCGAAAAATTGTCCTGTCGTCAGATGCACCAGGGGCTGGAAAACAGGATATGGCGGTTCCTTTGCCAATACGACGTTCATGGAATCATATTCCTTCCTGCACCAAATATTTGACATGAAGAAAAATTGTTTCCTTTAGGAAAGATAAGTTGTCGATATTTTACAATATAGCGGTGTTGTTTGCAATGCAAGCTTCATACGTAATTAAATTTTGCATCAAGGAAACAAATTTGGATATGTACAAAATATTTTTCATCTTGTAAACTAGGCTTGTAACCGACAATCAAGATTGGAGGAAATAGGAAATGGAAGCCTTTACGTTACCGGAACTGTCATATTGCTATGATGAGCTGGAACCTTACCTGGATGCGAGAACGATGGAAATTCATCACGGAAAGCATCATGCAACGTATGTGGCCAACTTAAACAAGGCCCTAGAAAACTACTCGCAGTTCAGGAATGCTTCGGTCGAAGAATTAATCAGTAACTTGGAGGATATCCCGGAAGACATTCGCATGGCAGTTCGAAATCATGGAGGCGGACATTATGGACATAGCTTGTATTGGTCAATCATGAGTCCGACTGGCGGCGGGAAACCAACAGGGGATATTGCGAAAGGAATCGACAAGTATTTCGGAAGTTTTGAGGAAATGAAGGATCAATTGACAAAAGCAGCTGTCAGTCGTTTCGGATCAGGATGGGGATGGCTCGTCGTCAACGGAGACAAGTTGGAAGTGACGAGCACACCCAATCAGGATACTCCTTTTATGGAGAAGAAAACGCCTATATTGGTCGTAGATGTGTGGGAGCATGCTTATTATTTGCAGTACCAAAATAAACGCCCTGATTTTGTCTCGTCGTGGTGGAATGTGGTCAACTGGGAGGAAGTCAATCGTTTGTATAACGAAGCAATCCGCTAAGGCAGGTCCATCCATGAACAGACACGCGGTCTATTTTCAAGAACAGGAAAAACGTCGAGAAATTTTGGTGTTGCTAAAAAAGCGCCGTTTGGTCAATGTCCAGGAGCTGTCTAAGCATCTTGGCATAACCAAAGTCGCTGTGCGTAAGCATTTAGATGTTTTGCATAGAGAACGGTATATCGAATCTCGAATCATTCGCCAACGAACAGGCAGACCAGCCTATGTGTATCATCTAACGAATACGGCTGAACAATTATTTCCGCGTCACTACAGCGATTTAGCTACAGAGATGGTGGCGGGCATTCAGGATTTGTATGGGGAAGCTTTCGTCGATCAATTATTTGAGAAGCGAATGGCGAGGATGCTGCAAACCTATCGAGAGGTCATGAGAGGGCAAGGATTTGACCAGCGAGTGAAAACGTTGGCGAGCATACAGAAGGATGAAGGATACATGCCTCACTTGGAAAAAATCAGAGATGGTTTGTATACGCTTGAAGAAGCAAATTGTCCTCTCCTACAAGTAGCGATTCGCTATCGCCAAGCATGTCAATGCGAGCTCTCCTTGTTTGAGTCGCTAGTAGATGCGCATGTAGAACGTACTTCGTGTATGACGGAAGGACAAGTGAAATGCCGTTACCTGATAAAAGAAAAGCTCAGCATTGAAGAATCGTAGTGAGCAAGACATCCGTTACAAGGGCGGATGTCTTTTTGTTGTACGCAAGGGTTTGATCGCTTGGTGATTCATAATTTTGGCAAGGCGGGGTAACTATAGGAGAGAATGCAGCGGATTTGATGATGCATGGACAGGGAGAATTAGTCATGAGACATACGTTTACACGTGTTGGCAAAAGACTACGCATGAAAGATTGGGAGTGCTCGTCAAATGACGCTGTAGTCAGCACAGACCTACTGATGAATTTGAAAAGGTTACAAGCGTCGTTCTGTCATGCTCCTGATATCATTACGAATAAATTCATGATCAATCAGACGAATACTTCTGCTCTCCTTGTTTACTTGGAAGGGATGGTCGACAAGGCCATGATCAATAACAATATCCTCAAACCGCTGCTCTTTGAATCCATTGCGTTTTCGGATATCTCAAGATTGGAGCTGACTGTTGGATCGAGAAAGGCTGTTCAATCATGGAGAGAAGTGGAACAAGCCATTCTTAACGGCTATAGTGTGTTATTCGTGGAAGGGGAACATTCTTGTTTGCTCCTGGGGACACAAGGCTGGCCAGAGCGTAGCGTCGATGAGCCTGTAACAGAGTCTGTTGTTAAGGGGTCACGACAGAGCTTTGTGGAATCATTGGGGCAAAACATTTCGATGGTTCGCCGCTACATTCCAGATCGCGCATTAATCATAAGAGAAACACAAGCTGGCCGAAGGAGTAAGACCAATATCGCCTTGCTCTATCTGGGAGATATTATGAATGACGACATTTTGGAAGAATTAGAGGAGAGAATCGCTCGGATCGATATTGATGCGATTCTCAACATAGGTGAGTTGGAGGAGTTGATTGAGAGCAATCCTTACACCCCATTTCCGCAGTTTTTAACAACGGAACGGCCGGATTCTGTAGCCTCTCATATCCTGCAAGGGCGTATCGCTATCATCGTCGATCATTCTCCTTGGGCTCTGATTGGACCGATTACATTGGCTTCATTTTTTCAAAGCACGGATGATTATAGCAATCGCTGGATCATTTCTTCCTTTATCAGGCTGTTGCGGTTTGTCAGCTTTTTTATCTCTGTGCTTCTACCTGCTCTTTATATCGCTGCTCTGACCTTCCATTATGAAATCATTCCACTCGACCTCATTTTATCGGTTGGCGAGTCTCGAGAGCGTGTGCCCATCCCGCCATTTTTAGAGGCCATTATTATGGAAATTACGCTGGAAATGTTGCGAGAGGCTGGTTTGCGTCTGCCCTCCAAGATCGGTCAAACAGTGGGGATTGTTGGGGGTATTGTGATTGGACAAGCAGCTGTATCCGCTGGGATTGTTAGCAATATCATGGTGATTGTCGTTGCTGCCACAGGGATTGCGTCATTCATCATGCCCAATCCCGATTTGGCAGCGGCAGTGAGAATTCTGCGTTTTCCGATGATGATTGTCGCTTACTTGTTCGGGATTGTCGGGATTGTCATTGGTTTGATGGTCTTGGTCATTCATCTTATCTCGCTAGAATCACTGGGGACACCATATGGTAGCCCGTTTGCTCCGATTCATTTTGAGGGATGGCGAGATAGTTTCATTCGCTTACCGATCTGGAGCCTCATCAAACGTCCGCAGTCCAATCTACCAAAGCAAGCGATTCGGCAAAGAAAACAAACTTCCAGTGGCGATGATAGATGAAGATCAATCGACTCAATGACATTACGTTGTTCCAATACATTTTCTTTATTTCGCAGGTTCAGATTGGCGTTGGAATTATTACGCTTCCTTCAGACTTGGCTGAGATAGCAAGTACAGATGGATGGATTTCTATCATACTGGGGTGGATAGTGGCAAACGTCGTCAGCTTATTGATTATCCATGTCATGAAACGTCATCCGAATGAAACGATTTACGATCTGCTCAAGCGCTATTTTGGTAAATGGTTGGGCGGATTCGGATCTCTACTCTTCGCTTTGTACAGCTTGTTTATTTTTTCCATTACGCTTTTTTCTGCTATTCACCTTATGCAGACGTGGGTTTTGCCACAAACAGCCAACTATTTTTTGATGATCCTCTTTTTCATCCCTATTTACATGCTTGCACGATATGGTATCAGGATGCTTGCACGTTATACCGAAATTGTTCAGATTGGGATGATTTTGATACTTCCTCTTTTCTTTGTTTCGATGAAGAACGGGCACTTTATTCATTTGCTCCCCGTGTTAAAGGAGGGATGGCTTCCTATTCTGAAGGGGACGAAAACGACTGTCTTGTCCTTTCTCGGATTCGAGCTTGCTTTCGTGCTCTATCCGTTTTTGCAGAAAAAACAACAGGCTGGCAAAGGCATTGTCATTGCGAATACGATTACTTTGTTCGTATACCTTCTGGTGACCATTGCGTGCTTTGTTGAATTTAACCCATATCAGGTGAGTACGTATATTTGGCCAACTCTTGAGCTGTTTGAAACGATTGAATTCCCATTTGTGGAGAGGATTGAGGTCATTATTGCCGCCTTTAACTTGTTTTTGATTTCATCGAGCGGTATTTCCTACTACTTTGTGTCAATCGTCGGCTTCAGCCAGATGATTCCCTACACGAATCATCGGCAGGTTCTTCAGGTCTTGACTGGAGGCTTTATCATTTTGTCTTTTGTCTATAATCCTACCTTTCATCAGGTGAGTACCATGCTAAAGTGGGGAGGACATATCGGACTGGTGTTTTCTTATTTGTTTCCGTTCTGTTTGTGGCTGTATGTAAGGACGATTGGGGAGCTTCAAATGAGGATGAACAAATGAAAAGAAGGTTCGTTTCAATTCTTCTCTCGATCATGTTGGTGACGTCAGGGTGTTTAGGACAAAATCGGCTCGACGAGTTAACGCTAGTACTAACTCTCGGGATCGATGTCAAAAAGAACGGGGAGCTGGAAATTTACTCCGCTGTACCCGTCTTTCAGCGAGAGGCCAAGAAAAAGATGGAGCTATTGCATGTTCATGCGTCTTCTTTTCGAGAGGGACGGGACCGGTTGAATAATGAAGCGAATGGACTTACAGAAACAGGCAAGGTTCAAAACATCGTGATCGCGAAGCGGGTTTTGCAGGAAAAAGGCTTGTTTGACTTGATGGATGTACTTTATCGCGACCCCAAAAGCTCTCTTAATGCGGATCTAATCATGGTGGATGATCCGATTGAACGAGTAATAAATGTAGATGTGAAGGATAAGCCGCGGTTTCCTGTCTACTTGCGTGAATTGATTCGGGCAGGACACACGAGTGAAGCCTGTGTTTATACGACGGCTCGTAACGTCTATGACCAGTTTTACGAAAAGGGTATCACGCCTTATTTGACGCAGGTAAAGCTGAGCGAAAACAAATTACAAATCGCAGGCACAGCCCTCATTGATAAGCGGGGGTATTACGTGGACACCCTCAGTCCCGAGGAAAGTATTCAACTACTTATTTTGCAACAAGATACGAAGCACCCCATTTACATGACCGCCAAACTCACAGATCCAAATTTCCAAAAAAAGGACGAAGAAAGTAAAAGTATTAGCTACTCGGTCGATTATACCCACTACAAATACAAAACGTCGGCTAAAGACGGGCGATTCCATTTTGACCTGCATTTTACGTACTTGATCGTGCTGACGGAAGTTTTGGTGAAGGTCAATCCAATCAAGGACAAATCAGCAATGGAGCGCGCGATAGCTGCTGTGATGAAACAAAAAATGGAAGGTGTCATTGCCAAGCTCCAGAAAAAACAAGTCGATCCGATTGGGTTGGGCAAATATGCTCGTGCCTATGCCTATGACGAATGGAAGAAAGTGGAGGACGACTGGGGAAGGGCGTTTTCCAAAGCGAAGGTAACGATACATCCAGAGGTCAAGATTATAAGTGTCGGAGCGTTAAAAAAGTAAAGGACAACGGCTTTCTTGGGTTTTTCGGGAGAGAGTTGTTCTTTTTTGTCAGGGGAAGACAAATTGTTTAGCGAAAGGGCAAGTGTCTATACAACCTGACGGGCGATCACGTATGGATAAAGAGAGGAGTGTTTTGATGGAAAGGAGTGAGGACATGCTGAACGACAAAAAAAATCCTAAGAATAGAAAGCCAATTCTTAACCAGCGAGGCTCCTTGAAAAAGTCGAGTGCATCACTCCCGCTCCTCTTTGTCGCAACGAAGGAACAGATGCAGCCTCAGGAAGGTACCATGAAAAAGCAGAAAATGTATCGCTCCAAGAAACCTAAGGTCAAACGAAACCATGCGTCTCGACCTCTGGTCAATCATACAGCTACTGAACAAGCCACATCGCAGTCCACTGCTCCCACCTCCATGGAAGCCAAGGATCTTACGCAAGAAAACAACAGAACTCAGCAAGAACTGATTCAAGCAAAAGTAGTCTACGTGGAAAAAACGGGTCAATCGTTCATGCAGGTTGCTTTCCTAGAAGAAATTTGGGACGTAGAGTGGGTCCATACCTTACGCGTGCCCTGGAAGCTAGATTGGAAAGAGATGGAATGCCAAAGTAAGATTGATGTCCAGCACGTTCGGCACGATGATAGCAAAAAGATTGTCTGGCTGTCAGGTGAGTTGGAAATCAAGGGTTTGGGGTTCACAGTCCACTCGCAAAAAGTAGAGCATGAAACGATTCGCATTCCTTTTACCTCCACAGTATTGCGACCTTCCATGCCCAAAGAAAATGTAGGAGCAAGTGCCATTCTCCTTACAGCACCAGCTTGTCCGACGAACAGATGGGTAGAAACGGGGGACTGGCAAATCAACATCACGGCAAATCCGCTCACCCATTCACAATCAGGATGGAAGGAGTTCAGCGGCTTGGCAACCATTAGCGGCCGTGTATGGTGGTATCGGAAGCAGCTGGTTCCTGTTCCGCCCCCATACATAACGAAGAAGGTAAACAGTCTATTCTAGAAAAAAGGGCAGATAACGCTTGGCATTAGCCAAATCCATGTTGAATCTAGTCCATATAATATAAAGAGAGTAGGTGGCTGATAAAGGAGAGAGTAAAAATGGGTATTCATGGCGATGGCTGTAAATGTGGCCAAACTGAAATTACGCAAAATAGCTGCAGGGTGGAAAACGCCCGTATGTTTGGAATGGCTTCAACCGAAACCACTTTTCCTAAAACGATTAAAGTACCTGTAACGTTGGCAGAAACCGCTGCTGTCGTATGTGTGGAGGCTAATGTCCATTTGGAGAAGCCTGCGCTTGAGATCGTTCGGGTATTAAAGAGTGTCATTCTAGAGCAATGTGAGCTGGTTCCCACATTCAACCCGTTGTCTGCAAAGTTGTTCGTCAGCGGTTTTATTCGCAAACATATCGAGTACACCACAGTCGATCAAGCAACGGGAACGGCTGTATGCGGTGATGTACGACATACAACGGCGCTGATACCGTTCGATTTCTGTACGGATCTGACCTTTCCGGCTACAGGACCGACTTTGCAACTGGCACCAGATTTCGAGTCGCACGGCGAATATTTGAATAAATCTGGTCATGCGGCAAAGATTAACGTAGGTTTGTTTGGCAACCGAAAAGTTTACAATGAGAGACCGTTTTGTGAGTTGTTATTCACGGAATTCACCGAATTAGACATCGGTTTGGAAAGTAAGCGTTGCAAAGACACAACCAAAACATTCTCGACCGTCCGTGAAAAAATCGTCTTGCGTATTGGTCTGAAGGTTTTGCAAGATCAACAAGTTCCTTTTCCAACAACACCACCACCAAAACCGACATTTCCGCCACATTGTCCCCCTAAGAAAAAATGGTAGTACACAACAACATTGAACCTATGAGACTATCCAGAAGCGATACTTGCCCTGGATTGTCTCTTTTTTTATGGAAAGGAAGGGTGACTTCTATTCTCGGTTTGTATTATTCCGAAAATTAAAAACAAAGACTTTCGCCGTGCACATTTAATTATATAATTACATTAAAACCAAATCTTACCAGGAGGGATTTCATGAAAAAAATCTCATTTTTTCTTCTTCTTATCTTATTTTTCACTTCTATCTTTATAACTCCAAATCTTACCTATGCCAAACAATTGCCTATATCTCAAAACAATATAACAAAATTGGTTATTCATTCTTCCATCAACAAACTTACGATTCGAGGCACTTCTAATGCTAGATCTATAGATGCTAATTTAACAACTATAAATAATCCTGAAAATATAGACTTTAACTTAACTCAAGATAAGGGTATCGCATATTTATCAATAAATCGAAAGGTTGAAAATAAAGAAATAATAGAATTAGTAATTACTTTGCCACCTAATTTACCTATCGAAATTTTTGAAAAAAAAAGCATCCTTGAATTATATGATCTTTCTGGAGAAATATCTATTACTGATAATGAAGAAGACATTTATATTGAAAACACAAGTAATTTATCAATAAAAGACAAATCAGGGAATATAAAAGTCAATAATAGTAATCTTTTGGATGCTCCAAGCTCAAATCAAACATTAGATATAGGGGATGGCTCTGGTAGTATTGATTTAAGAAATATCAATAGTTCCATAAAAATAGTAGATAGATCCGGCGATGTTCATGTTAACGGAGTCCATGGTAATGTTGATATTACAAATGATGCCGGTAATATAACTGTTAAAAATGTTAAACAAAAAGTCTTAATTGATGATGGATCCGGTGATATACATGTAGAAAAAGTTGGGAACTTAATTCTTAAAGAAACTGGATCTGGAAACATAACCTATGATAAAGAACTACCTATCCCTTCCGCCTCCCTTAGACTTAGTTCAATAAGTAATAAGTATGAGGGCATTTATATACAAAAAGACGGTGGTGAAATAACTCCATTTCATTCACCATCACCAATTGATATAGAGCCAAATTCAAACATAGTCATTTCTATTTCAAACTATAAAAATGTAACGTTTGATAATTTTCATTTTGATACAGACTCAAGTTCGCTTATCCCTAGTTTAATAAGAAATATAGGGGAAGGCGCCTCAGTTACTATAAATATTGATAATAGCGCCAATGTAGAACTTTTAAACACTCTTATTGTAGGAGAAAAAAACTACGATGAAAATGATAATATTCTTGAAGATACATCAACTATAGAGCCAGCTTTCATTAAAGACTTAATAATTGGAACGATTGCTTCTAAAAGTAGAGTAAACGTAAATATCAACAATTCAGCAAATGTTACTTTAGCTAATAATGACTCTACATTACATATTGGTGGTGGAAGTTTGATTGAAAGTGTTATTAACGTACTTTCTGATTCAGGTTCCACAACTATTAACTCCGGAGAGATCAATGTGAATATTACGAATAGCGCTAACATTAAATCGAAATCAGGTGAAAATGAGGGAATACTTCGAATATATAAAGGGCAATTAATTAATGAAATCATAGATGGTAGAGTGATTTCGAATAGTGAAATAAATCTCAATGTTGAAAACTCTAGTAACGTATCATCAAAATCAATTAAAATTACGGATGGTGAATTAATCGATGAATTAATTGACTCTGAAGACATCAAATCTAGTGCAATTGAAGTGAAATTTGTTGATACTGGAAACGTTAATGCACTGACTAAGGTAGTAGTAGAAGATGGTGAGCTTATTGATGAAATGCTTGATATGGAAAATATTTATACTTCGAGTATAAATGTTAATTTATTAAGGTCTTCAAATGTTACTAGTCCCATATTATCTGTTTATGAAGGTGAGTTAATTGATGAAACCTTAGATGGAGAGGGATATTATTCTTCGAATATTCAAATAGATTTTAATGATTCTTCAAATTTTTATGGAAAACAGTTGTTTATTGAAGAAGGTGAATTAGTTGACGAGGTAATCGATAGTGAAATTTCTAATGCTTCTACAATAAAAATAAATCTGAACAATACTAGTAATATAGATTGTGAAGAATTAAAAATTATCGAAGGTGAACTAATTGATGAAGCTGTGGATATTGAGGATGATTTTACCAATACAGTTATGAATCTTACCATGACCTCATCGGCTAAAGTTTCAGGAAATAAACTTGAAATTATTGGTGGTGAATTAGTTGATGAGATAGTAGATGCAGCTAATGGAATACGAAGTAGCGTTAATGTTTCTATAAATGATACAGGAAATTTCGACAAAAAGGGGTCTCAACTAAGCGAGGTTCTCATGACAGATGGTGAATTAATGGATGAAATTTTAGATATAAGTGAATCTATTTCTATATCAAGTGGAAATGTAAATATTAAATCAACGGGAAATGTCACTTCTGATAAAGTTATCCTTACAGACAGCCAATTAATGGATGAAATAGTTGACGGACCTTATATCGGGGGAAGTGCACTTCATATAAATGCTACCAATTCAGCTAACGCAAAAACACCTTCGTTAACCCTGCTAGGTGATAGTATTTTACTCCCTCCTATTGATATTGACACGATAGAACGATCAAACATTATTTATCATGTAAAAAATTCTGGCGTTCACATATAAGCTTTTTCTTATAGAGCCCCATTAATCATAAGTGATTGAGGCTACCTAATTAGGTAGCTGAAACTTGCCAAGACAATCATCGACAACCATGTGGTCTGAAAATCCTGATTGTGTAAAGTCGCGTAGCCCATAGCCTCGACCATCTCTGCAAGAGATGCTGTCCAATTTTCAGCTAACGTAACGGTAACAAAGAAATGTTGTGAACTTATGACGATCCTTTGCGCTTATTGTGATCATCCATCCATCTACAAATAGTGGGATATAATGACGAGAAGAAGTGAGTAAAAAGGGAAGTGAAATGATGGCCGATACCATTTTGTTAGTGGACTCGATGTTTGCCGCGAATTACGGATGAAAAGTAGCGTTGGCATCATTATGGTAACGGCTAAATCAGAAGAGATAGACAAGATCATCGGTCTTGAAATGGGAGCGGATGATTATCTTATCAAGCCTTTTTCATTGAGAGAATTAGTAGCTCGTATTCGATCGGTTTTACCGTACCGATGATGCGCGAACAAGAGAGTGGAGGGACAGGCTTAGGTCTTGCGATAGCCAAACAATTAATCCTCTCCCATCAAGGTCAATCGAAGTGGAAAGCAATCAATATCAAGGGACTCGGTTTATTATTCAATTGCCTTATTGATTCAAGCACAGCGACAAACAAAATCCGTTTCGGGGCATTAACTCTCCGTTCTTAGGTAGTAGCGGTCACGCATTTCTTTTACGATTTTGATTAAAAAGCGTGCACTTTGGAAGGAGAAGGATGTGCGATGTTTCGAATCCGTTTTAGTATGTTTTTAAGTGTATTTGTTGCGATGGTGGGGTTGATGATTATTGCCCCCGTAATGCCGCCGCTTATCCGTGAATTAGGCCTCAGTGAAATTCACTCTGGCCTCATTATTTCACTCGGTTCTATTGCAATGGCGGTGATGGCACCTGTCTGGGGGCGGTTAAGCGATCTCAAAGGAAGGAAAGCGGTCATTGTCATTGGTTTCCTTGGAATGTTTGTGAGTTATGTCTTGTTCACAGCGACAATGTACGCAGGATTATCGCAGGTAATAAGTGGCTGGCTTCTCGTTATATTGCTCATTGTGGCACGCGGATTGATCGGTATGTTTATCCCGGCGGTTCCATCTGCAGCGCAGGCGTATATAGCGGATATCACGAGCGAAAATGGTAGAGCGGCAGGAATGGCCTTAATCGGTGCAGCCAATGGGATGGGGCTTGTTCTTGGTCCAGCGATTGCTGCAGCCTTTGCGCTGATTGGTCTGATTTGGCCATTATACATCGGTGCACTGTTGCCGCTTGTCGCTTTAGGCATCGTGTGCTTCTTGATTCCAGCTCAAAAACCCATTATTCACGAGAAACCTCCCAAAGTGAATCCTTTTCAAAAAGGTCTCCCCTTATATTTGTTTGCCGGTTTGGCAACGATGCTCAGCATTATCACCTTACAAGTCGTTGGAGGATTTTATTTTCAGGATCAGTTGTCTTTGACAACAAAGGAAACCGCCAGAATGTTATCCGTAGGCCTTATGATTTCTGGCGTAGCGATGATTGTTACACAAGGACTGCAAATGAAAAATCCAAAATGGCAACCAAGATCGCTCATTCTTTTTGGGGCGGTGCTACTAATAATCAGCTTGGCTCTCTTCCTTTTCTCCATCAATGTGATCGTCTATTACGTGGCATTTTTCTTGTTTGGTGTTGGAGCTGGGCTTATGATGCCAGGGTTTATGGCAGGGGCTTCCGTTGCAGTTGCTCGTGAACAGCAAGGAGGCGTTGCGGGACTTGTGGCATCGGTCCAAGGAATTTCCGCTGTCATCGCACCGATTCTCAGCACAAGCCTTTACCAGCTGAATAAGTATCTGCCTTTTGCCGTAGTAGCATTATTTGTGATGCTGATGGGAGCGACATTGCTTTTCGTCAAAAGCAGGTCAAAAATCAACGAAAATACAATCATAGATTCGTAATCAAAAACGATAAGGATACCCTCACATTTTGGCATATAATTGGGATAGCATTTTTATAAGAGGAGGTCCTTTGCTGCGTGAAAATAAGCGAATTATCCCAATTAACCAATGTCAGTACCCGATCGATCCGCCATTATGAAGAAAAGGGCTTGCTACAGGCAGAACGACTGGATGAACGAACAGATTGAGGCACTCCAGGAATGGAAGAAAACCTTGGAGAGGCAAATCTCAATTACCCGTGGAAAAAAGTGCTAGTTTATGGTCACGGTTACGAGCTAGTTCATGGTCACGGCCCCGAAGCGATCAGCTGCTTCGGGGCCGTATTTTTACAAGGAATGCAAGTGTTGCCCGATACCGCCATCCACAGTTAACCTCGCACCAGTGGTAAAGGTAGCGTCAAAGGCGAGGAAAAGCACCGCTTTTGCCACTTCTTCTGATGAACCATGACGTTTCATTGGTGTAACCTTATCGCCAAGCTCCTGGAAGGTAGCGCGTTCTGCATCCGTGAAACCGGCGACTCCCATGGAAGGCGTATCAATGAAGCCGGGACTCACGACATTGACGCGAATACCCTTGTCTAGCAGCTCCACCACAAACACGGAGGCCAAGGAACGCAATGCCGCTTTGGATGCACTGTATACGCTCATGCCGGGGTAGCCGCCTTCATCTGCTACGGAAGATGTAAAAACGATCGAACCTCCTTCATGAATAAGCGGCGCCAAGCATTGGACGGTAAAAAATGCCCCTTTCGTATTTACCTCAAAAATCCGATCGTAGGTCTCCTCAGTGACTTCCAAAAACGGTTCCAGAATGGAAGTGCCTGCATTCACATGGAGAAAATCGATCTTGCCAAAATGCTTTTCCACATAGTCTCCGAATGCTTGCACATCCTTCATGCTCGATACATCAGACACCACAACATGTGCCCGTTCGCCCAGATCACGTTTTGCTTCTTCGACATTCTTCGGATTGCGGCCAGAGACGATGACCTCGGCGCCGCCTGCCAGCAATGCTTTTGCCACGGCCAAGCCCATACCATGTGTACTCCAGTTACGACTGCTTTTTTCCCTGTATAGTTGCTCATTTTTGTTCCTCCTTGAAATGTCCCATCCACAATTGGGCTGAAGTCGAATGGCTTGGTTATTTCTGGTATAATGAGTGGGCGTTGCGGCTTGGATTCAAATTTGAAATGGAAGTGGCTGTCGTGTTCATGATCAACCTGGAGGATTATCCTCACAACAAAGAGAGTCTTCTTCGACTACTTGAAAAATCAAGAACAAGTAAACTTACCCATGAAGAAATGGCAAAATGGTGTTGGCTGTTTTGGTCTAGATGGCGCTCAGATGAAGAAGATTTATTTGCGAAAACAGACGAGGAGACAATCGATACAGCAATTGAGATCGGAGAATGTTGGGTGGACAGACCTCAGAACGGAAACCAAATCATCATTTTCGATGAGGAACAAATAAAAAAATGGATAAGTCAATTACAAGAGGATCGAGATAAAGATAAATAGTTTTGGGGGAGAAATCTTGGGTACTCAGCTTACAGTGAATTTCTTATCCTCCTATGTCCACCATCATAAGTACTATCTGGAGGCTTGGCGGGCAAAAGGACTCTCATGGAATTGGGGAGCAGCACTTTTTGGCGTAGCGTGGTTTGCCTATCGGAAGATGTATGGATGGGCGACCGTTATTTATTTGGTGAACCTCTTTGTGGGTTTTGCCTTGGGGGCAATGGCACTCGATGATGCTACCTTTAATGAAGTGTACATACTCTTCGCATTATTTCAACGTGCGCTATTTGGACTAACCGGCAATTTTTTATACTATGTTTCGGCTGTTCGGAAAATAAAAAAAGCGCACAGTAAAAACGCCATGCTTGATATAGAAGATACACGAAAGCTTGGTGGCGTTAGTGTTCGCGGCGTAGTTGTGGTTGTGTTGGTCAATATTGGCTTTAGTCTGCTAGATGTACTACTCACATCTTGAAGAGAATTTTCTCACATGGGAGGGGGATATCATGGGAGTAGCTTATAAGCTGCATTGTGGATGTTGCTCATACAAGCTGATTGTATACGTGGGCGTTGGGTTCAGATATGGTTATTTGAGCGAAATCGAAGAATGGTTCGAAGATCAAGCTGGCAAGGAGCGCATCCGAGAATTTATGAAGGACGATCGTACGAAGTATAACTGCTTCCATGGTCTATATGTTTGCGAAAAATGCAAATACCTGCTAAATGCCCACTATTTGCACTTGCAGTCGGACACTGATTCGTATATACAAAGCTATGATTGTCCACGATGTTCAGAGAAAATGCCATCTATACCGATTGACAAGGAGCTAGATCACGGGTATTCGCCGACTTGTCCCGAATGCGGGGAGGAAAAGTTGTCCGTGGAAGGTTTTTTGGATTGGGATTAGAGGGAGCATCATTTGATTTGTTTGGGGCAGCCATTTGCTGCGATGAACCGAATATCTAAATCGTAAAGGTGGATGCAAATGAAAAGTTGGCCAAAGACTTTCCTACAACCTGAAGTACTAAAACAGCGCATGCTCGTCTTGAGTGCTCTGGATATTCTAATGAGCCAAGAGGAATGGCTGCGCAGATATCAGTTCGATCCAGAGTGGGATGAAAACACAACATTCGCGAGCATTAACAACGGAGCAGGCGACGATCTTTACATTCTATTCACCCCCGAGGGTGTCATTGTAAAAGGATTCGATCATGAATCGGAAATGAGTCCTCATGCTAGGGAAGAATACGAGGTTTGGCCAGGCATCTATGAGCAAGTCCCTCCCGCTTTGCTTCATCTACTGGATGACGAAGCGTTGACCAAAGAGGACGTTACGTTTTGCTTATGGCGAGAATCTACTGATCACGTGTGGAAAACGGGAGACGTACATAATCCGCAAGGGCTGGATGATGGATCAGATTTTTTGCTTGGGATGATTTATGATATTCCAGAAGACTATGTAGAGTCGGCAGAGGCTTACTACGAGGTGAAGGTTTCGCCTGATGTAGTTGGTTTCGCGTTTTCAAATGCTGCCATTACCAAAGAGATGATTACGGAGCTGAATCCGGACGTTGATCTGGAAATCGCGATCAAGGAGCTTCAAGCAATCGGATTTACAGTTACGTAAATTCGCCATGACTCATAAAAATACAAGGGAAAGAAGATGACGATATGCCAAAAGGTATGTATTCTCAAGGAGTTGCCGTCCTGCTGTCAACGGCGGTTCCGATTCACAAAATAGCAGACAGGCTCAAGGATCAATTCGAAATTGCGAATATCATAGAAACGTTCGACCAATGGGTGTTCAGCGGCCCTAGCTTGCTTATTCCGTACCGTCCAGAAGTAAACGGATATATTCAGGTCGATGTCGTCGATAAGCCTTGGCCAGATAGTATGGGAGATCCGGCAGAAGATACGATGCTATTTGGAGCTTGGTCGATGGGCTTTTTCGGACCGTTTACGTTCTCAAATAGCCTGGAGCGGGCAACTCAGCAGTCGTGGGGGTTTCCAGAAGGGCAGCAAGCCGCATCCGAGCACGGAGCGTTTATCCGTATTCGTTCTTCTTTCGTATTGGGAGAGTCGGACGATCAGGCTCCAGTACTGCCTGAGGATTATGAATCGCTCTCGGAGTTGATGACTGTCACCGCCATCGCCGAGTCGCTGTTGAAAATGCCAGAAGCACTCTGCTTTTTTAATCCAAATGGAGAGTGCCTCGCGTCTGCCGAGCTGATACAAGAGATGAATCAACGATATGAGCAAATCCAGCTTCTTCCGCTGGAGCTATGGTCCAATGTCCGGTTGTTCAATCTTCCAGAGGGATGGCTCTTGATGGATACCGTCGGCATGCAGCAGTTGGATGTGATCGATCATGAGGCGGTATTTAATGGGGATGCCTACGATCCGAATGAGGTCGCGAGTTTCCTGCGTAATATATCGAACTATGTATACGAGAATGGTCCTGTTATCAATGACGGCGATACTACCGATGGGCCGGGGGATGAAATTTGGAAGTGTGTCTTGTTGGAGGAAGGGTTGGCAAGCCCTCCGCGTGATGTGCTTCGCTGGTATCCGTTGGATGGAAGGGAAAAGCCTGCGGGATTGGAATAACTGCATTATCACTTGGGAGACCAAGGGAATTTTGATAGGAAAAGCACGACCATACCTCCTGTTAAGCAGGGTATTGTCGTGCTTTTATTCGTTAGATTGAGTATTTTAGAGAAGCCAGGCTCACTGTACCTACTTATTTGATAATCTCCTCATAGATCAGCTTGCCGTCATGCGTATACACGCCAATCTTTTTGGTCCCCGAGATGGTGTACTCGATGGCGACTGTCTCATTCGTAGGGCTAATCAGCAATTGATGTGGAAAGTTGAAGCTTTGATTGTTAGCTGTGTTCGCAATGATCTGGGAATCAGTATGGAACAATTGTCCCGTCTGCTTGAGTTCTTTCATTTGTTCTGGCTTATTTAGCACATATTGTTGAGGGGAGACGACTTTATCTGCATAATTTTGCCTTCCTTGCTGATAAAATGCGTTTGGCCGTTTATTTTCACACAATGCCAGCCTTCACCATATCCGAAATATTCATCAAAAAATGGCTTGCTCAGTATTTTTCCATGAATATTTCTCATGCCCATCTTGTAGTATTCGTCCCCTTTTGCGTCTTTTACCATTTCACCATAGGGCAAGAAATACGGATCAAACGTTTTCGTAGTCGGCTCGGCTAAGTAGAATGGATGATCCGAGTCCGGAAACTTCTTGGTAATTTTCCCTGTTTTGGCATTGTACAGATACGGCAGGTTTCCCGGATAGTCCGTACCCGTAAACCATTCCCCATTTATCTGCTTGAAAGCAACATCGCAACAGGTACCCATCAGTGAAACGTTGCCCTGCTTATCGTAGACCAAATATTCCACATGCTTAAAAAAGCTGCCATTATAAAAATAACCGTACCCATTTCGGAGCGGGTACACTTCACTTTTATAAACGAGGTACTTGCTTTTTATTACTTTTCCAGACGGTGAAACCAATGACATGGTGTAAGCCTTTGGAGGTGAATCGTGCTTGTAAAGTGGTTGCTTCGTGAAAAGAAAGAATGGCTCTGTCAAATGAGACGGGATTTGCAGGTTTTGATACACCACTGGTAATTGCGGTTCTCTTGATGGGTCTTGCTGCTCTTCGGCCTTGATTGGCGAAGTAGAGACGAACGTAAGGAACAGAGCGAGCATGGTTTTTAACAGGGTAGAAAATTTCATGATAGGAGTTCCTTTCTAGTACGTTGATGAGGTTAGTCTTACAATATGACGGTTCAATCGTGACAAATGATACCATTTGTTGCAAACAAATGAAAGAGTTCCAAAAGAGAAAGCTCTGGCGGGTACAAATCAACAAAACGAAAGCGAGCGGGTGGGAATAATTGGAGATATGATCAAAGAAGCGAGTCGCAAGTGAAAAGGAGGGATGATGAGCAGTGGGAAAAACAAACCAACATTGACAGGGTAGCGGTCAGCCAATGGATAAAAAGTAATCAATTGATCATTTATAGTAAAAAGCCGACTGCTTCACGGCGGAGAGTCGGCCTTTAAGTATAGGTACATATGTGAATGACTGTTGAGAAACGCAATTGGTATTTTTCCGAACCATATATTAATATAAATTAAAATTGTTCGTAAAAATTGAATACTTAACTCACTTTGTTAAAAAATTCTCGGGGGTAATACTTTTGGTTATCGCAAACAGCTCCCCTAAACACGAACATTATGTGATGTTGATCTTGATTTGAAGAGTGGCCGTCCGTTTTTAAAATCTATGCCGAGGAATAGTCCCTGGAACCGAAATCCGACAAAGTGTAGACAACCCCAAATACCCAAACAACGGATACAAAAACATGAGCAGCTGACTATACCCAATCAGGCACAATACGAAAGAAGTAGAGAATAAATACAAGTAAAGCCGCGATTCCGGAACGTCCAATAATTCACGCAGCTGCTGACCAATCCCGAACACGTTGGAAATCAGTGTGGTAAATATCTCGGAATAGAGCACGAAAACAAAGAACAGCTGGAGCCACTCGTTCCATTGATCGGTTACAAAAAGAATTGGGATATTCATGAGACGGACATCGTCCCAGTTGGCCAACATGGCAGTATGGACGACGAGGAGCATGAATCCAAGCACGACCCCTCCAATGACGGCCGCCCGAAGCAAAACGACCTTGTCGCGGATCGCATAGCCGATTGGGATAAGTACGGATTGGGCCATGGCCAGATTAAAGGACACGTATAAGACTGTTTTCCATAAGAAGGAGTAATCGGATGGGGGTGAGAGAGGCATGGGAGATTCTGCGGTGCCATCCAGCAAAATGAGCAAAGCGAACAATAACATGGAAGGAACGACAATCGCATTCACGACGAGTAGTTGCTCCAACCCTTTTCGTAGAAGCAACAGCGCGAACAACACCGTGGCTGTGGTCCCGATCAAATACGGAATGTCAAACTGCTCCTCCAAGACCGAACCCGCTCCTGCCAACATGACAGTCGTTACACCAAAAAGGGTGAGAAAGACCAAAATATTCATCGCACGACCAATCATCGGTCCAAACAGTTTTTGATTAAAGGATTCATAGGAGGGTGTGCGCAATTGATGAGCGATTAGCATCATCTTGTAGCCCAGCCAAACAAAAAGAGAAGTGGCGAGCAGGATGCCGATTGTTCCGGCATGGCCGTAGGCGGTGAAAAACGCGAGAATTTCTTGACCGCTCGCAAACCCTGCGCCTACGACGGTTCCAATGTACGTTGCTGCGACCTGGATACTTTTTCCCCACAACTTCATACTGTTTTTTTCCTTTCCCATCTAAATAGATGCTAGTACAAGTGTATGAGTTTCGGAGAAAAACAGAATGAGAAAACTTGTCTATCTCACACCCAATCATGGAAAAAAGCGAATGGCACATGACCATTCACTTTTGCGTATAGAAACCAACATTTTATAGAAGAAACATGGCTACGATTGTCGTCACCAAAAGTCCGATCGCCACGGGATACAGATTTCGTCTCGCCAGTTCAAAAGGGTCTACGCCACAAATTGCCGCAGCAGGAATCAATGCCCAAGGAATGATCGTTCCACCACCGACCCAGATGGCGGCAATTTGTCCTAGCGCGGTTAACGTAGCCGCACCGGCACCTAAAGCAGTTGCGAACAGCTGAGCCAAAGATCCAGCTAGCGTAATCCCTGAAAAGCCTGAGCCATCCAGCCCTGTAATGACCCCCACTGCGGATACAGTGAGAGCAGCTACTTCCTTGTTAATGGGAATCGTCTGTGCAAGCGCCACGCCGAGGTCATTCACGATTCCATGTGAACCCTGCGGCAGGACCTCCCCAAACACCTTGATAAACCCACTGTCTCCCATATAAAAGAAAGCAGCAATCGGAATGACTGGCCCAAATACTTTAAAACCAAACTGAAAGCCTTGGATGAGATGTGTTGTTACTTGCTCAAGACCACTTTGCTTGTGCGCGATCATCGTAGCGATGATGAGAATGAGCAAGGCGGTTCCGCCTACAAGCGCCGTTGCATCGCCTCCGCGTAAATCTAAAGCAAACATAGCCACGACATCGAGGATAAATAATACCGGCACAAGTCCAGCCAACGTACGACGCACGCTATGTGACAAAGGGACTCGTGCGGAAGTGAAAACATCATTGGGTACGACTGTTTCTTTGGGAGACGTAAGCACACCAAGCTTCATGTCTTTTTTCAAATACCAGAATGCGATTGCAGTTGTCACGACGCCCATAATGATAACGAGAGGGACACTGGCCGTAATCACGTCCGACACTGGAATTCCTGCAGCTTTGGCCGTTAAAGTAGGAGCCCCTTGAATAATATAATCGCCGGACAGTGCAATCCCGTGTCCGAATAAGTTCATCGAAACGGCGACACCCATCGCCGGCAGGCCAGCGCGCAATGCCACGGGCAACATGACAGCACCGATGAGTGCTACAGCTGGAGAAGGCCAGAAAAACCAGGAAATGACCATCATGACGATCCCGATAACCCAATAAGCCAATGTAGGATTTCGAACCAAATGGGTCATCGGTCGAATCATCGTTTCATTTACGCCTGTATCGGTCAAAACATGACTCATAGCAACGATGATACAGATCACTAAAATCGTCGGCAAAAGCTCGGTAATCGCGTAGATGAAGCTGCCGAATATTCCGCCGACGGCTGTTGTCACAGACCCTGTCGCGACGAAACCGAGGATCGCTATGCCTACGATACTGATCAGACTCGTATCTTTTCGCAAAACCATGAAGAGAATAATGCCGATCACGAACAAGACATACACACCATGTATCCACAAAAGCTCGATTCCCATGTCGCACCCTCCTTTTTCGTTACTCCGATGAAAGTACCTTGATGTCACAACATATGCGAAAAATAGGCCATGGGTGAACGCACATCCTAGAGCCAACAAGTGTATCAAGTGAGAAACTGGCATTTTTGTCTATGATATGCCACTATTAATGAATGACGAATATTTGGGTTCCAAGCAAGAGAGGGGGATCGGCACATCGACGTCCTTAACCAGTCCGTCGTGCAGCCAACTACGATGAATTCGACTACACCCATCCAACGTAAAATGGACCAGGCAATTGAGCTTTTAGAGCGCCGTTTCCTGGAAAGAAGTGAATTGATTCGCCTTTTAATGCTTGGCATCATGAGTGGGGAGAATGCTTTGTTAATCGGTCCGCCGGGAACAGCCAAGTCTCAACTAGCACGGTCTGTCTCTCAGCTTTTTGGATCGGAACATTGGTTTGAGTATTTGCTTACCCGTTTTACAACGCCCGATGAGATATTTGGTCCAGTCTCCCTTCAACAATTGAAATTGGATCAATACGTACGAAAAACAGCAGGCTATTTGCCCAACGCTCAGTTTGCGTTTTTGGACGAAATTTTCAAAGCGAACAGCGCGATTCTGAATGCGTTGCTTTCTATATTGAATGAACGAATTTATTCCAATGGCAGAGAAAAAGAGGAGGTTCCGTTGCAGTTTTTAATCGCTGCATCGAACGAACTTCCCGATGACGATGATCAATTGACCGCCCTGTATGACCGTTTCTTGTTCCGGTATGAGGTTCACTATTTGAAGCATGCTGCAAGCTATGAGCGCATGTTTTCATTGCCAACGACGCCTCTGCCCGTTGTGTTCTCCCTGTATGACGTGAAGGATATTCAAGCAGCAGCGAAGCAAGTGGCCATTCCAGAAACCATCATTTATTTCTTGTACCGTCTAAAACAAGACCTGGAAGCAAAAGAGTATGTGCTCTCTGACCGTCGCTGGAGCAAAATCGCGCATGTATGGCGTACTTCTGCCGCTTTGCACGGACGTGAGCAGGTGACAATCTGGGACACGGTTTTCACTCCGCATATGCTGTGGAATGTTCCTGAGGACTTGACGGTCATGCAAGAAGCGTTTGAACAACAATTTACGGAAATGCTGAAGAATGATATGGAGAACGAATTGCCACTCCAACGCTTCGGACAAATTGCAGATAAATGGAAGGAAAAAGAATCGGAGCTGCATGCGTTCCAGTTTAAAAAGGAAGTCGGCGCAAAGCTGGGCAAGGAAGCGATGGAGCGCAATGTCCGGTTGTTGGAGGAAAGTCGCGATGAGGTGGAAGAGACAGCGAGAGACTTGCGTAATCGTCTCATTCAGTGGGAGAAGCGGGAGCACGATCTGCATGCCTATGTCCTGGAAAAAAACCGCTTGATTCCCCATGTAGAAAAATACGCGGTCAAATATTCGTACCTGCGAATTGAAGGCGAACGGATTTTGCAGCAGCTACAGCGCACGTATCGGACGATTTTTGACAAGGAAATCCCCGGGGCGGATTATGATTTTACGTTGTAGGGGGTAGTTCGTATGATCATTCGCGCTAGTGGTGTTGATCGCTATGTATTTGAAACGTACCTCGCCGCTTCGCGCACTGCTCAGGAATGGGTTCATGAGGCGCGGGCACGAGCAGCATGGTTTGATTTGGAACTCTTGGCCGATTTTTTCCTCGTCTTTTATTTGGAAAAGCCGGAGATCGATCTGACGCAAGAATCTACTCCTTTTCATCATTGGATGATTCGTACGCTCATGAAGCAGTATTTTACACGCATGATTCATCCTCGTACAGTCGGGCAGGAAAGTGCGTCGTTCAAAACTGCAATTAAGGCCCTGCTGTGGCTGACAGAGACGTTTTCCGAGGAAGTGACGCAGCGGGAGAAGGATCAACGGCCCTCTCCGCTCTTAACTGGCTTAAAAGACCAGAAAGGCCAGGAAGGAAGTCAACAAGCTCAGCTTTCCGAGCTACTGACAGATAAACAAAAGGCTAAACTTGAGTTAGTTGGTTATACGCTTCAACAGGGGAAGCGGGTAGTGGAAGACAAGCAAGAGGCGATGGACACCAAACCGTTGGTGCGGGCAGAGGTATTGTCTTTGCAAAATCGCATTACTGAGCTGCAAGAAGAAATGAAAGTCCAGTTCACGAAACGAACCAAGCTTCTGGAAAAGGTGAAAAAACTGGAGAGTGACCTCGCTCAGAAGGAAAAGCAGCTAGATCGATTGCAAAAGCAAGAAAAGGAAGCGATCGCCGCTTTTGAAAAAGAGCTGGGACAATGGCTGGAGCAATCGTTAAAGGCGACGCTATCCGCTGAAGAACTCGATACACTTTTTATCGAAGAGATATTTACGGCCAGTCAGCGTTTTGCCAACCGAAGCTGGGGGCATGAGCTAGGCAAGCTGCGCAGACAAAGCTTTGAGCAGTATTTGAAATGGATTGAGAAATTGAAGCGCCATCCTGACCTGGTCGCTTTTCTGAATGAGGTAGGCAGGCAAGTCCATCGCTTCCGTGTGAAGCGCAAAGAAATTCGCTCCAGACATTTTCCTGAGGAATACTATGATTTGCGGCAATCGGGCGATATTGCACATATGCTACCTGGTGAAGCAGTGCTTCTCGCTGATCCGGACTTCGAGAACTACTTCATGCTAAAGTGGTTGGAGCAAAAGCTCATGACCTACGATACCACGGGATGGGTAGAAGAACCGCCAAAAGGTCCGGTGATCTGCATGCTGGACACATCCCATTCGATGCGCGGTAGTAAACTGCGGCTTGCGCAAATCTTCCTCATGACGTTTGCCGCCCTGTCGATGCTGGAAAAGCGTGATTTCATCCTCCTCTTGTTCGGGGCAAAAGGCGAGATTAAAGAGCAACCGCTCTATCACAAAAAGCCTGATTGGCCTGCCTTTTATGGCTTGGCGCAAATGGCGTTTGGCGGTGGGACTCACTTCGACGCCCCGATGAAGCGAGCTATCGAGTTGGTGGAAAAGGAACAAGCGTGGCGTGGAGCAGATTTTGTCATGGTAACAGATGGAATTGGGGGGATTTCTCCTTATGTCCAAGAAAAACTCATCTCTTTGGGCCAGCAGAAACAAGTACGTTTGCACAGCTTGATTGTGGGTTCTGCGAGACAGCATCTCGTACAAGCGTATGATTTGCTGGGCGTTTCTCACCGCGTCAAATTTGCGACAAGCTGGGAAGCGGATGGGGAAGAGAATTCAGGACTGCTCCTGGATGTATTTCAAACAGCCAAATAAGTGATTCGACGTCACTTCCAAATCTCGTCTCCTCTCGTGGGACGGGATTTTTTTGTGAAGCTTAAGAAAAAATTTAACTCTTACCCACTTTTTTCTTTAATAGTTTCGCTTATGCTGAGCGTAGCTAGGCAAGGAAAATGGCAAAAGGAGGACACCATGAAGGAACTGATCAAGCTGGCCAAGCTTATACGGGGGGCCAATGTCTTGTTTTCAAATATTGCACAAAAAGAGCTAGAGACAAATGAAATCAACTGGCAACAAGTATTGATTCTCGAAACTCTTGGAAATGGGCCAAAAACAATGGGGGACATTAGCAAGGCTGTTGATTTGTCAAACAGCACAACTTCAGGCTTAATTAGTAGGCTGGAGGAGGAAAATTTGGTACGAAGATTCCGAGACCAAACGGATCGCCGAATCGTGTGGGTTTCACTGACGGAGCGATTATGCAGTGCATAAAGGAATCGGCTGAAAAAAGTGGATAAGACCGCTTCTTCTCAGCCGATGTTCATGACCCCAATTAATTAGCCGACTCTCGCTGCCATCGTACGACCGAATTCAAGCTCGTCGAATTTGCTCTGAACGACTTGACGATCGTATTCCCACACGGCATCCTCCAGCGTATATTCCACCGGAACATCCCGGATAATCGTAGCCAACTTTCTACTCAAGTACACCTGATCGCGATTCTCTTCCAGTTTGCTGCGCATTTTAGGCGTACAATTTGTCAGATTTACATATAGGTTGTCCAGATCACCATGCTCGGTAATCAGTTTTGTCGCTGTTTTCTCGCCGATACCTGGGCAGCCTGGAATACAATCGGATGCATCTCCCATTAAAGCTTTGACGTCAACGACCTGTTCAGGTGAAATTCCCCGCAATGCCAAGAGGCTCGCTGGATTATAATGCTCGTGTTTGCCACCATTTTTCAGGATTTTTACACTAACTTTCTCAGATATGAGCTGCAAGCTATCGTAATCACCCGTTGCAATGATGACCTCGTGTCCTTCTTCGGAAAGACGTGTGGAGAGCGTACCCAATACATCATCGCCTTCATAGCCTGGGCAACCCAAGTTCGGAACTGAGAACGCATCCGTTACTTCTTTGACCAAATCGAATTGTGGAATGAGCTCATCCGGTGCCGCTTGGCGATTTGATTTATAGCCGTCATACCATTGACTGCGCACCAAAGACTCGCGGGAAGCGACATCCCAGCCCACTACAAGATGAGTAGGGCGCGTCAACTCTGCGTAATCGAGCATCATTTTTGTAAATCCATAAACCGCATTTGTGTACACACCTGTTGAAGTCTGGCGATAGGCTCCACCCCAAGCAGAACCATAAAAGGCGCGAAATAAAAAGCTCATGCCATCGATGAGCAGTACTTTTCCTGAATTACTCACAAAACCTTGCCCCTCTCACTACCAAACTATACGCACCATTATAGCATAAAGGAGCGGGACAACCTTGTCAGATTTTACAACTGAAATATCGTAAGAAAACGTGCATGTACTTTGATTACGGTGGGATGATAGTACCACAAGAGGTCAACACCACCTCTTGAAATCAACTTCCGGTCTCAAAGCGAGAAGCAAAACGCTGACGGTTCAAACCCGTCCCGGGAGAAAAAACGCGTCGGGAGGAATCAATCATGGCTAACAACCAAGGTGGAACCAACAATCTGGTAGTTCCTCAAGCGAACCAAGCTTTGGATCAACTGAAGTATGAGATTGCATCTGAATTCGGTGTAAATCTCGGACCAGACACTACTTCTCGCCAAAACGGTTCTGTAGGTGGCGAAATTACCAAGCGTCTGGTGAGCTTTGCTGAGCAACAAATGGCAGGCCGCCAAGTTTAACGTACTGACAAGTTAATAGCTGGATGAAGAGAGGTCCCTTTTTAGGGGCCTTTCTATGTTTACCATGAAAAGCCCTTTTTCTTTCCTGTGTGGTGCAAACACACAAGCACATTCGCGGACTAGTCATATGGTGTAACGAACAGTTAACTATCCTCGTTTGTCCAGTGGAAAGGAGCGACGTCCGGCTATGAAGAAAAAAGAAGTAAAGGAACTTTTAAAAAAGCATCCCGAATTTGAAGCGTGGGTTCTCGAAGATTCCATGCGGATTAGAGCGGTCAAAAGTAATCCCGGTATGGCGGAAGAATTGTTTAAAAGATGGAACGACCGAAAAAAAGGGTTGCTTGATTTTGAAGGCATCTCGCAAAAAACCAAACGTGCGAGCGAAATGCTTACAGGCGTGCAATCCATCATGGAAATGATGTCGGATTATTCGAAGAAACAGTAAGATTACATTTTGGAATGATTGGAGAAGGCTAGCTCATTAGCCTTCTTTTTCTTTTTCCTTTCAGGGAGTGTTTTGTTATACTAGAAAATGGGAGGGAGCATGTCTATGTTCAAATCAATGGTTAGTCTCATGTTGGTCACAGCATTGACGCTCGTCTCTGGGACAAGCATATTCAGCCAGACAGCAGAAGGGGTTTACGCCCAAACAACGAAAGAACAGCCAGCGATCAGCGTAACACCAGCCAAAACATATCCTGGGGACGTTATTTTTGTACGCAGTAAAGAGCCACAAACCGTAACGGTATTCTCTCAGAGCTATACTTTGAAAAAGACACAGGATGAGTATGCCCGGTTTATCCCGATTCCTTTTAACACAAAAGCAGGGACCTATAAAGTCACCTCTGCTGACAAAAAACTTTCCGTATCTGTGACAATCGCACCGAAAACATTTGAAGTAGACAAGCTCACGGTAAGTAAACAGCTCAACAAAATGCGACAGGATACCAATCGAATCAATGCCGATCAAAAAAAGATTAATGCAGCCAGATCAAATTCGAGAGCGATTCCGTATTTCTCGGAGCCGTTTAAACAGCCAGCAGTCGGAAAATTAACGACTCCATTCGGCTACCAACGCGTAGTAAATGGTGTACCAGCCAACCGGCACTCGGCGATCGACATCGCGAACAAAACAGGAACGCCAATTGGGGCGAGTAACCATGGGAAAGTGGTTCTGGCCGACTCTTTATACTTAACAGGCAATACGATCATCATCGATCACGGGTTAAATATTTTTTCCATATATGCTCACTTGTCCAAGCTAGATGTCAAGACAGGGCAAGAAGTGAAACAGGGACAGGTGATTGGACAAATGGGTAGCACCGGTTTTTCTACAGGTCCTCACCTTCATTACGGCATGTTAGTGGGTAATACGTATGTAAATCCGCAGCCGTTTTTTGATGCATCACCTTTCCTCTGGAAGTAATTGGAGGTGTCTTCATGAGAGTCACAAATGTGCCAAGCAAAGTGCTCAACAACATGGTTCATTTCTTGGCGCCGTATGAACAGGCAGTTGAAGAGCTAAAGTTAAAACTAAAAGGAATTAAATACGGCTTTCAAAAAAGCGGCCGTTATTCTCCTATTGAATTTGTTGTCGGACGAGTAAAAAAAGTCGACAGTTTAGTAAAGAAGGCGAATGAAAAAGGAATCGACTTTTTGGGAGAGCATTGGCAAAGTGACGTCTCCAAGGAAGTCCAGGATATCGCGGGCCTTCGAGTCGTATGCCGCTATGTAGACGACGTGCGCGAGGTGCAGCAGTTGTTGCAGGAGCGGGAGGATATCGTTATTCACGATGTCAAAGACTACATCGCAGCTCCAAAGGATTCCGGCTACAGAAGTATTCACATGATCGTTTCTTATACGGTCTACCACGGCAGCGAAAAGAAAACACTCTTTTGTGAGATCCAAATCCGTACATTGGGCATGAACTTCTGGGCGACGAATGAACACGAACTGCGCTACAAGTATGCGGGCAACATTCCGAAAGATGTGTTGGAGCAGCTTCATGAAGCGTCCGTGATCACACATCAGCTCGACGTGTTGATGAACAATTTGCGTCAAGAAATTCTCACACCGGCAGAAGTTGATACGACATTGGAAGAAAAATTGGAAGAAATATTTTCCTTGTATGTCAAGCAAGATTTGGATTCTGCCGCAGCTTTGTACAGAGAACATGTCAGTGGCTTCGAAGAGGCATTTGCGGACAATCCTAAGTTTAAAATGATTCACGATTTGTTGGGGATTCGATTGAAATAACGTCTTTTGTTGTCTACAGACCAAATGTAACCTGAAAAAACGCGACAAAGTAGGAAAGGATATAGACTAACATGCGCTTTTTGCTAACGAACCTACTCGTTGTGGTGATGGTTTTGTTCAATCTCGGCATGCCTTCCGCTTTTGCCGAGGAGTCATCAAGCCTGGAGCCTAACACTCTCACTGGACAATCAGCCATTCTGATTGATGCTACAACGGGACAAGTCTTGTTTGAAAAGAACCCTCATGAGAAGCTGTACCCTGCTAGTATTACAAAAATCGCAACAGGTATTTACGCGATAGAAAAAGGGAATCTGGATGACACCGTCACTGTCTCCAAAAAAGCACGCCGTGAAGAAGGTACACGTGTTTATTTGGAAGAGGGAGAACGGATTTCTCTACGCAATTTGTTGTACGGACTGCTCATGAATTCAGGTAACGACGCTGGTACAGCGATAGCTGAGCATATGAGCCAGACAACAGAGCGTTTTGCAGTGGATTTGAACGCCTATTTGAAAGAAAAAGTAGGTGTCACCGAAACGAATTTTACCAATCCGCACGGACTGCATGATCCGAATCATTACACGACTGTTGCTGACATGGCCAAAATTTCGCAGTACGCGATAAAAAACCCCGTTTTCAGGGAAATTGTCGGTACAAAGCGGCTGCCTTGGCATGGACAAACGTGGGAAACAGTATTGGTGAATCACAACAAGCTCCTGCGTGATTACGAAGGTGCGACGGGAATCAAGAACGGTTTTACAGATCAGGCGATGCATACGCTGGTAGGCTCCGCCAAGCGTGGGGAAATGGAGCTCATCGCTGTCACGATGAAGGCCTCTACAAGTGCAAATGCATACAAAGATGTGAAAAAGCTACTGGACTTTGGTTTTCAAGGATTTGAGACCAAGCCAATCGCCAAAAAAGGAGATTCTTTTTCAGAAGTAGCTGTTCCTGGCAACAACTCGGTCGTGACTTTTACTGCCAAAGAGGACTTATATGCGACGGTTCCCAAAGGTGTGGAGCCATTGGTAGAGCTAAAAGCAGATGGGAACCTGTCTGTTAAGGCTGGCAATCTAGCCGTCTCTTATCCGTTGCTTCGTCATGACCCGCCTGCTCCAGCTCCTGCTACTGTATTTGGGGATTTAGAAAATGGCGACACACATCCACTGGCTCGCTATAGTGTATTGATCGTCTGGCTAGGGATGAACCTTTTCTTCATCGTGTTTACGTTTTCCCGTGTACAGAGGAATAAACGAATTCGCGAGCGTAGTCTTCAACGGCGGTTCTATTAATAAGGAAAATGAGAGTCAAAACAGGACGTAGCAATATGCACGTCCTGTTTTTTTGTGAATGGGCGTGGTAAATCCTCGTGTTGCAAGTAGGTCATCTTCTTGTTGTGTTGTGAGGGGTAGATGCCGTGTCCAATCGTCGAAAACGAGCGTACATTAGAGTAATCATTTATCCACTGGTGAGGGGGAGTGAGATGGACAACCAAATTAATGATCGCCCTGCCGTGTCCGTCATCATCCCAATAAGTGACAACGCCAGGAATGTGAAAAAACTACTCTCTGTTGTCAAAAGAATAGATCCGCAAACAGAAGTAATCGTCGTGTGCAACGGAGTGAGCTCCCATGAAGCTATCTTGTTCAATGTATGGGGAGCACAAGTCATTTCAACCGGTTTGGAAGTAGACAGCCATGAGGCAAGGGCAATCGGGTCTGCTCAAGCGAGGGGAGACGTTGTCCTTTTTATCGACGAACGCCTCGCGATGCCTCTTTTATACTTGAAGAAATATGTCACGCTAGTCAAGGAGGGATCGGATGTCATTATCACGACATGCTCGGGTCGCTCGCTATCAAGAAGAGGAAAGCGTTCACCAAGAAGTGCCTATTGCTTGTTGAACCATCTTCTTGGTCAAAAAAGAATGGGCTCCGCTTCCTTTGAAAATATTCCATTTGCCTTGAGCCGAAATGCTCTGGAGGCAATTGGTTCCGGGGCTTTATGCAATCCAGCGGTTGCTATGGTTCAAGCGTCAGTCTTGGGGCTCAAAATGACGACAATCGCCCCGTTTGCCGCGGAAAAACAACCAACAGGCACTCGTGATATCGTGCGAAAAGACTTCCGTACGATTTATCGGGAGCATGCGAAGGCAATCCAATTACTGACGGGTGGAACGAAGCTGCGACACGCAGATCAGGATGGACAACGACACCGCGACTTGGTGCATTCATCAGACGTTCTGCATTTGCGCTCGGTCTTTCAGTTGGAATCGCGCGTAAAGGAGGGCGGTGGATGGAATGGCAAACGCAAAGCGAAATATGCGAGATCCCACAAAAAAACGCAGAGAAGAGCACATTAATGGCAAAGAAAAATGCCAAAATTTAAGCCGGTTAAGTGTCATCCTCTCCGTTCACCACGAGCGGACGATCAAAAAAGTACTCAAACAAATTGAGAAGCTCCGGCCCATGGAAATCGTACTCGTTGTGGATGGCTGTCCGGATCAATCGGTGAAAAAGATACTCACGCATTCCTCTTGTCCACTCACAGCGTTTGTATATCCGTTTCCTTTAGGGGATGATGTATGGAGAGCAATTGGTGCCAAGGAGGCCACAGGAGATGTGTGGTTGTTTCTCGATGCGGATCACGTTGTAGCTGCGAATGACATGCAGTCCTTTGTCAGAACGTGTTATCGGGGAGCAGATATCGCCTTGAGAAGGTGCATAGCGCCACTTCGACAACCATCAATGGAACCGGATACCGTTTTAGTAGCGAAGACATTTCTCAATACCTTGGTTTCACAGCATGAACTCGGAACTTCCTCGATGTACGATTTACCTTTTGCCATAACGCGACAAGCTGCCTCTATTATCGGCGTTCAACATTTGGTCGTACCTGCCGTTGCGCACGCCATTGCCCTGCACAATCAATTGCGAGTCGTGCCATCTCCTTACATTGCATCAGCAACGCTTACGAGAAAAAGAGCGCCACAAAGAAAGAATAAACCGAGCATTAACCAGACGATCCTGGGAGATCACTTGGAAGCAATAGATTACGTGATGTCCCTCAAATGAATGAAACCGTTGTCGAGGCGATGCCATCTGTCGGTATCGCTTATTCGTTTTTTCAAAAGTCTCGCGCAAACGCGCAATCAAACGCGCTGGAATCATTTGATCTCTTGACTTTGCATTGTTCGGTTTTTGTAGTACGATAGGCAAGTAGGTCATTTTTTCTTGATAAAGGAGCAAACAGATTATGAGTATTCATATTGGAGCACAGCTAGGTCAAATTGCTGAAACCATCCTGCTGCCGGGCGATCCGCTACGGGCCAAATACATTGCTGAAACTTTCCTCGAAGGAGCAGAGTGCTACAACAACGTGCGTGGCATGCTCGGCTTCACAGGTACATACAAGGGTAAACGCGTTTCTGTACAAGGAACGGGCATGGGAGTTCCTTCTATCTCGATCTACGTCAATGAACTCATGCAATCTTATGGCGTTCAAAACCTGATCCGCGTAGGCACATGCGGCGCGATCCAGGAAGACATCAAAGTACGTGACGTGATTATTGGTATGGCTGCATCCTCCGATTCACAAACGAATCGTCTCCTGCTTAATCAGGTTGATTTTGCTCCTACTGCTAACTTTGATTTGCTGTACAAAGCGTATCAAGCAGCGACAGAGCGCAATTTGTCTGTTAAAGTGGGTAATATCTTTACGAGCGACAGCTTCTATCGCGAGAACTTAGATTTGTACAAAAAATTGGCATCCTATCAAGTGCTTGCTATTGAAATGGAATCTTCCGCGCTGTACACTTTGGCTGCAAAATACAAGCGCAACGCATTGTCTATCCTCACGGTAAGTGATCACATCCTGACCGGTGAAGAAACTTCCGCTGACGAGCGCCAATCAACCTTCAATGAAATGATTGAAGTGGCGCTGGAAGCAGCTCTGATCAAGTAAATTAGCGTGCAGACGACATCCCACTGGCAAACTATCGTCAGTGGGATTTTATGTAGAGGATAGAAAAAGGGGATGGAATCATGAAACATAATTACCCTGCCTTTTTTGAAACGGCATTTGACGAAGGGTATACGCAAGAGCAGGATAGCTATTTATATCGGTTTTTCCGCCAAGATATGGGCAAGCTTCAGGTGAAAACAGGAAAAATCGTGGCGAATGATCCGTTTGTCATGTTTGAGACAGAACCGTTTGAGGAAGTTTTTCCAAAGGGGAGCTTCTCCGTACAGCTCGCTATCGCGCAAGTTCAATCTCTGTCAAAGGACGAGCAAACGGATGAAGCTCTGGAGCCAGATGAACGGGTAGCATTGGCACGGATTGCCTTCTCAGACAAACCAGTCGTGTCTTGGAAAATGGCAGTTTGGGCGGAGTCAGATGTGTCACAGCTTGGCGAAGGTGAATTTTTTGGCTATGGTGTGGATGCGGGTACAGGCTCGTTCATGGATGCAGAAGCTTGCGCGCTTTTGGAACGAGAAATGGAGAAGGACGAGATGTTTTATGAGACGTTGACGAAGAAAATGGACCAAACGTATAAACACACGCGTAGTTGGGGTCTGATAGATTTAGCGGAAGGCTGTAATGTCGCTATGTTTTCAACAGGATGGGGAGATGGCAGCTATGCGAGCTATATCGGTTACGATGCCGAGGGACAAATCGCACGCTTGGTAACAGATTTTTACTTGTTGAATTGGATGGGAACGGCTGAAGAATAGAAGTTGGGGTAAACGGGGAAGGAAGAGAGAAGAAAAGCTTATAGACGCCAAAGTAGAGTGCCTCCAGTGGCACTCTTTTTATTGGTTATTTTTTCTTATTTCGTTCGAGGTATTGCGCCAGGTTATTCAAGGTATTTTCGTACGATCTTTTTTTCGGTGTAGAGCTGATCGTTTTGGATTTTGGGATTACTTTGGTCATTTGGGGACCTCCGGGCGTTTTTAGTTATAGTGATCTTAATTATAATATATATGAATTTACAATAAATGTAAATATTTATCTTTAATGAAAATAAAATTTTTTATTATAGATGAAATTTTGGTGCTGTTATGTCGTTTATGTAGATAGATGATAAATGTCTTAGTAGCCTTATTAGATGACCAGCGGTTTGGTTGCAGCTGTTAAATGTCTTATTGTGAAGCTGATAAACATACTGGAAAAGCTCGTTATTACTAATTCGTTTTTTATGAGAGCAAGTTTCGGTAAAACATGTATGTCATATGGCACCGATAGATGGGAAAAAGCTATTTATTTTGCATCATCGTTTAATTAGATCCATATACGAATGAGTTTGTGACACGTAGCTTGTAAACAGGTGAGTACCCCTTCCAGAAATTATGTATTTCGTTTTGAGTCCGATAATATATATTATGTAAACTTATAAAAAGAGCAGAAATCGGCTAGGTGTAAATGTAATGAAATTTATGTTGTCTGGCGACACAAACATACTAACTAATGAGGTCTGATTTTTGCGTTAATTTGCGTTAAGCAGTATGTTTGTATCGTAATTAAGATAACGCAAACATACTGCTATAGCATTCAAGATTATTGTATGAATAAACTATGCATAGACCTAAAAATATCGAATGATAAAAAGAAGTTTTCCTTCTTTAGAAGGCTGTATTTAAGAATAGACCACTTTATAACATGTTACTCTTCTTTTGTACGTTCATTTTGATTTCAGTTCATGAAATAGCATTTTCATGTAATAAAAGCAAAGTAAGAAAAAGACTCATCTTGATTTCCCCATATTTTAATCCGTTTTTTTATTTGGCCTTTTGTTTTTCTAAAGGTATCAAACCGTTCTAACAAGAATTCTCTCTTTTTCGGGAACATTTTTGACACTCTGATTCCTATTAACCTGGTAATTCTTCCGTCTGGATAATCTTCTATATCCCCTGCTTTTAAAGATGCCCCACAATAGGCTTATGGGGCACAGATAATTGTTATATTTTAGAGTAATTTATAAGCGAAGCTTAAAGCTCTCTTTAGAATTTTCATCTCAACTGTCTCCGGTAGCTTTCTTCCCCGAGGAGCTCTTTGTGTCCATTAATAATCTTCCCTGTCATCCGGCAAATGCGATTCTGTTACGGGCTCAAATATTCTCATGTATTGCTTAGGTGTTAAACCGATCTGTTTTTTGAAATAATTAGAAAAGTGACTTTGGTCGTTAAAACCAGCGACTGTTTTGTATATGGCAAGGATCTGATCTGTTTTAGCTGATTCCTCCATACTAATCATTAGAGAAAGGCCTTGGGATTGTGCTACTTTCGCCATTTCCATCAAGTTTTGATAGGCAAGCTCAGGATCAATCGATAATCCAATATGAGATAAATCAAAAGAAATCCGAGCACTTAATCCACGTTCTCCACATTCTTTCATCAAAGCTATAATTTCAACTTTGGCCTGAAAGCAGTTCTCTTTGTTTATTGTGTTTTCTCCTATGAATTCCAGAGAAATACGGTATCCCTTCTGTATTAATTGATTACCAACCGATACCCCATCTTTGTAAGATGTTGCTCAAATAGGCTTATGCTCCCGCTCATCAGTGTGTTTACACAACTGATACAACGTTCCTTCCGCTTCTGTCTCGTATCACGCATCCTTGCCCTTAGCTAATCGCACATATCATCCCATGCGGGAGCGTTCTTCCGCCGGCCAATCAGCATAATTCGTTTTTGCACTTGAAACTTACGTAACGTAACGGATTATGATATGGATACCGATAAAACCTAGCGCGAAAAACGTACACTAAGCTTAAAAATGAGAGGGAGTTGAAGAGAATGACGAAACAAACACGAATTGGTAAAACAGATTTAGTTGTCAATCCAATCGGACTTGGAACAAGCGCTGTAGGTGGGCACAATATTTATCCTAATTTAAATGAAGAAGTAGGAAAAGATTTGGTGCGGGCTGCGATCAACCATGGAGTTAATTTTTTAGATACCGCGTTTTTTTATGGAACAGGACGTTCAGAGGAGCTAGTAGGTGAAGTGATAAAAGAAGCAGGAAAGCGTCATGAACTCATCCTTGCAACAAAAGGCGGCCTTACACTTGTCGGCAATGATGTTGCCATGGATAATTCGCCTGCTTTTTTAAAACAAGCCGTTGAAGATAGTTTGAAAAGGCTACAAACAGATTACATAGATTTATTTTATATTCATGCTCCAGATCGGGATACACCAAAAGATGAGGCGGTTGGAGTCTTAAAACAGCTAAAGGACGAAGGTAAAATTAGAGCAATTGGCGTTTCTAACTTCTCACTTGAACAATTGAAAGAAGCAAATAAGGACGGATATGTCGATGTATTACAGGGGAACTACAATCTGCTGCAGCGTGAAGCGGAACAAGAATTCTTTCCATTTACGACAGAGAATAATATCTCGTTTATTCCATACTTTCCATTAGCATCAGGCTTGCTGGCCGGTAAATACAATAAGGATATGACATTCAATGATCTACGGAAAGATATGCCTCACTTCCATGGTGATAAATTTATAAAAAATCTAGAAAAGGTAGAGCAGCTCCGTAAAATTGCAAATGAAAAAAATGCCGAAGTTGCTCATGTAGTCCTTGCTTGGTATTTAACACATGATTCAATTGGTGTTGTCATTCCTGGAGCAAAAAGAACAGAGCAAGTGCTGGATAATTTAAAAACATTAGACCTCCACCTGACAGAAGAAGAAATCAACGAAATTGATCGTATTTTTAAATAGGTTTACCGTTACTTGTGATATGGTTCTCCTCTCTTCACTTATTGGCAAACCATTATACGTACTTTTTCCATCGTCTTCCGTGAACCAGAAGACGATGTTTTTTAAACAAATAGATTGATTCAATATTCGTTTTATTTTGTTTCATTTGAAATAACCAAGAGTTTATCCTATCGCAGCACGCCTTGTTAGAATCTGATGCGAAGAACCTGTAAAAGACCTTAGCTCACCGTTGTTTATGCGGGCGCCAAGGTTTTACATTTTGTTACTCCTTAGGCATTTTGTTAAAGAATGCTACCTCATCGACTGCCAGCCTCACTGTCGGATGACCGGGCTTCGCCGCCTTGCCGATGGTGATCAGCATAATCGGAACGTAGCGTTCTGATATGCAGAAAGCTTCCATGAACTTTTGTTCGTCGTAACCAGCCATCGCTACCGTGTCGTAGCCTTTAGCGCGGGCGACAAGCATGAAGTGTTACTAAGGAGATGTTTCTATCCCCTCCCTCCTCCTTTCTGTCGTTTCATTAATAACTCATCCTCAACAGAGTCACTTTGCTTGAAGCAGGGCTACAGCTTAGGTAAAATACGTTTCAGATTCGTAAATCTTAACAATACGTCCGTTACAAGCAAGACAACGAAACCAAAGATCATAGCTGTATAATCCGTCAGTTCATGTAAACCCAAGAGCAGTACGCTCCAGCCAAAGATTACCCATTGAATAATATAGATCCCAGTGACATGACTGCTCCAGAAATAGATTGGATGTAACAGCTTCTGAAATCCGGCTTTATTTAACTTCGTAACAAAATAATCAGCTAGAACCATCCATAAAAAGATAAAACTCATCATTAGCAAATGAATAGCCAGTCCACTTCGGTTGTAATCACCTATTGGAAATAGCGGAAACAATGCAGCACCGGCTATCCCTAAAATCAGACTGCCTATCAAAAATTGTTTCTTGATCTGCTCCTCCAATTTCTGCGTTTGAAGGTGTTTACTTACATACATGCCTAAAAGGAAGTATACTCCCCATGGAAATATTGGGAATTGAGTATTGGCGCCAGCCCCCCAAAGCGGGTCTAAAATATACCAATCGCTTTTCAATCCCCACAAGTAGGGTGAGATCAGTAGTATGCCCACGATGAATGCCGGCAGAATGAATACATGATCTGCAAGCTTTTTAAAAGCGGAGAAAAAGATCAGTGACAATCCTGCTAATTGGAAAATATCTACCATGAACAATAGTGACACTGCTTCCCCAGAATTACCGGTCAATGAAAAAGGAATGGTAAATCGAAGTAGATTTAAAACATAACCAAAAGCGAATATTTTACAGCCACGTATCATATTTTCTGCTACGCTTTTCTTGGAGCGTACTGCGAAAATCCCCATAATAAATATGAATACAGGCGCAGCAGGTGCGGTACCTAATAAAACAATCAGATTGCCCAACAGGGTGTCGCCCCCGCCTGATGTTCTTTCATGCATGATCATACTATGCTGCATAATCATAAAAAACACAGCCAATCCTCTGGCAAAATCCAGGTAAAAAATGCGTTTTGAATCTCCTTGAGCCAGATTTTTCTCCATAATATCTACCTCCGCAGGATATGTATTCATTTTGACATGTTGCTTCGACTGTTTAGATAGAAGTCTAATCGTTAGGTCTGACCTAATGTCAATAAAGATTTTTATTGGAGATCGAAAGGAAAAAGGAATGGGACGCGGGCTACATCTCAATTCCCCTGTCCATTTCCTACACAACTTGTATAGCGTTACATGTTCAAAAAAACCGATGGCATGCATCGGAATATTAAACAATTTGGCAAAACTGAATTGTGTTACGATCATTTGTAATTATCACGGAGGTGGAATATATGAATGATTTGCTTTCTCGTTTGTCACAGGTAATCAATGTGGTACTACAGCAACTTAAGGCCTTGCCTGAAACGTCATTATCGACTCGTCCCGCTCCAATCTGCTGTCAATAATCTATTCCGATTCATCCATTTACAGATAGAGGAAGAGCCTTTTTCAGTTCAAAAATATGATCAGGACCGTTGGGTGCGATTGCAAAATTACCAACATGCATCGACTGAGGAGATTGTCCAGTCTTGGATTTATTTGAACAAGTCAATCATTCGAGTTATTTCTACCACTCCTGAAGAGAAATACTCCTGTATGTGTAAACTACCGAATGGCGATACCGTAACGTTTCAATGGCTCGTTAGCGATTATCTATCCCATATGGAGCATCATTTGCGACAAATCCCTGTCAATTCAATTTGAGATGAGCTGGATACATTCTCAGGCATATCATCGGCGGCATGATACTTGTACCACCCACCTATATAAGCAAAGCCAGGTGGTGTAACAGAAAGAGGAGCCGCATCCGCAGCTCCTTTTTTGGACCACCCGGCGGTCCCTGAGATTATGATATCCATTTCAGGCCGATCGCGGAGCTGGCTGTGAACGCTGCGACCAGAAGCAACCAAGATCCCCAACCGCTGCGCATCGCAACATGTTTGATCGCAATAATCCCAAGCACTTTATCTCCAAAATGAAATTAACCCTCCTAGTTTTGTTTACTTCAATCACTCAACATTGACAGGTCAAGCTGGCTTATTCGCTCTGGATCGGAGATCAGATTGACTTCGGTAATCTTTCCGTGACTCATCGTAAATTTGAGTACATAGAGCAATCTTCCTTGAGGAGCCACAATGATTCCTACTGTTCCGTTCACCAAGGCTAGTTGGGCTGCTTTCTGTGCACGTCCAGATACTTGGTTTGCCAGTGCGACCGGTCCTCGCGTTACTCGAGAAGATCCCGTTTGACGGTCGTCACGAAGGATAACGTCCGGATCGAGCGCTGATACAAGAGCATCGAAATCGCCTGCGTGAGCTGCAGCAAGAAAAGCTTGAACAACGTCGCGTTGATGGGTAATGTCGACTTCCGTTGCTTTTCCCCCGCGAACCCGGTGACGTGCCCTGCTTGCAAGTTGCCTTGTCGCGGCTTCCGACTTTCCTACAATCGGAGCAATTTCATTAAAAGGCATGGCGAAAATATCGTGCAACACGAACGTGATGCGTTCCGCAGGTTTCAAATTACCGAGCACGACTAATAGTGCAACACCGATAGAATCAGCTAATAACGCCTCTTGTTCGGGGTCGATTATATTTTCTTGGCTGTTGAAAGAATATGGCAAGTGAGCTTCTAGCGATTCTTCGCGCCTAGTTTTACGCGATCGTAACATATCGAGACATATCCTTGAAACAACGGTGGTCAACCATCCTCCTATGTTCTCAATGCCTCTTGCATCCGCACGACTAAGACGGAACCAAGACTCCTGTACCGCGTCCTCCGCCTCGCTCAATGATCCTAGCATTCGATAAGCGACTGCCTGAAGGTTCGACCGTTGCGCTTCGAATGTATTTGCCAACCAATCCTGTTCGTTCATCATTCAAACTCCCTCGTACCAAAATAATAAACCCCTATAAGTACTGACGAAAGAAATTTGAACAATGTGACATGAAATGCTTCAAGAAATATTGCGATCATCGTTCTTGTTTTCTCAATGCAACCGATCATCATACATAAGCTGGATTTGAATACCGAACGGGTCTTCCATAATTCCATATGCTTTGCTAAACACATTGCTGGATAAAGGTACAATGACCCTTACTCTCTCGTCCGTAATCAAGCTCTTGTAAAAATGCTCAATTTCCTCTAAGTCCGCACTTTGAATACACAAGGAGAAGTTATTTCCAGCTGCATATTTTTCATTGACATCCATTTTATTTTCCGCCAGCATTACCTTGGTTTTTCCGATGGATAAAACGGAGTGGGAAATATAATGCTTATTTTCGTCTGTAAGCTGCACAGAGCTGTCGCGCTTTGCCATGTCTTCGTAGGTAACAAGCAGCAATTCCTCTGCGTTAAAATGCTTTTTGTAAAAATCAATAGCCTCTTTCGCTCTTCCATTCATGGATAAGAAAATCGCTACTTCCAGTGTTGTACTCATGGGATTCGTCTCCTTTTACGTCATTTTGTCGGGCAACTTGATAGCTACCTTGAGTTTAGAATAATATATAAAGGTATCAATTAATGACACCTTTATAAGGACGTTACGATGAACAAATCAGAACGATTAAATGACATGATCCGGTATCTAAACGGCCGGGAATTTTTTAATTTGAATGACCTGATGGTGAAATATAAGATTTCAAAAAGTACGGCTCTGCGGGACATTGATTCATTAGAACAATTGGGTATGCCTATTTTTGCGGAACATGGCAGACATGGGCGGTACGGGATCTTAAAAAACCGGTTGTTATCCCCTATTACGTTTACAATGGATGAAGTGTACGCGCTGTACTTTGCCATGTTGACGTTGGAATCGTATCAATCCACACCATTTCATTTAAGCGTGAATCGACTAAATGAAAAGTTTGAAAGCTGTCTTTCTCAAAAGCAAATCGAGCAAATTCGCAAAATGAAAAAAGTGCTGCAATTTGAAATGTGCACGCATCGTCATGCCAGCCGATTTTTGGATCTAATCTTAAAGAGCATTCTGAACGAGAGTAGCTGCACGATTCAGTATTCCAAAACTCATGAGGAAAAAAAACACCGTGTTCAATTCTTTAAAATTTCCGCCAGGTTTGGTCAATGGTATGCTGCCGGGATGGACCTCCACGCGAATCAATATAGAGTCTTCAGATGCGATCGAATAACCGCTATAGCGGAAGAAAACATGAAATCCCCATTTTCTGTGGATGAACTCATTAGCCGTGCCTTAGAAATTTATCGTTCCAAGACTAGTATTGACTTTGAAGTAGAAATTTTAGAACAAGCGAAGGATATTTTTTATAAAGAACACTATCCTTCGATGAAAATCGAAAATGGTAATCGAACGGTCATTTCAGGGTTTTATAATTCGGGAGAAGAGACGTTCATAGCTGACTATTTTATGAGGTATGGCAATCATGTTATATCAGTGAAGCCAGAATCGTTAAAACAGCTGATCAAGGAAAGAGTAGAGCAGCTCTTACAACACTATCGAATGTTATAAAACGAGGAGGTACGCATCTTCTCGACAAATGATTGTCTGTGGAATGAAAAATGTCCTTTCCTCCTTGTTTCTTCTGAAGCGTTAGTGACTTGTTATGGAATCCGCTATCTACATGAGCTAAGGGAAGCCGATCGAGCAGCTTCCCTTAGCTCATGGATGTCTTCAATTAGAAAATTTCCGCTACTTGACGCGCTTCTTGGAGCGCCTTTTCCTTGAACTCCGCCGCTCGATTAGGGAACTCTTGCATCCCTTCAACAAAGATGCCTTGAAAATTCGTTATACCTACAAAGTCCATAATGGCTTTCATGTGACGGTGCCCCATTTCACAATCTTCGTAGTTCCCCCCTGAGCCAGGCGACATGATACTTCCAGATGCTTGAATATGAACTGCTTTTTTATCGCCAAGCAAACCGGTTCTACTGCCGTCAGAATTATATCTAATCGTCTTTCCTGGAAGGAGGATCGCGTCAAGATAGTTCTTCATAACTGTCGGATAGGAAAAATTCCAGATCGGCGAGACAAAAATATATTTGTCGGCAGCTATGAATTGCTCAAGAACTTGGAAAATACGTCCGAGTTTACTTTGCTCCGCAGGCGTTAATTGATCGAAAGAAACTCCCTGTCTAAGCTTGTCCCGTGCATCCAATACATCACCATCGTGTTGAGGGAGATCCAGTTTAAACAAATCGAGATGTACGACCTCGTCTTGCGGATGAGTGGAACGGTAAACTTGTAAAAATTCTCTCCCTACTACCATGGAATAGGAACGCTCATCATCACGCGGGTTAGCTGTAATATAAAGTACGGTTGCCATAAAAAGATAAACCTCCGTTTTCAATGGGCGGCGACTGCCGATTTATTTTTGTGCCAAAACGTCTGCGACTTGACGAGTAGACACGTTAATCCGGTTATAAAGGTTGGCTGTAGCGATTCCAGCAATAAGCGTAGCCAGCGCTGCTTCATCATAGTGACGGGCTGCTTCTTCGTATACTTCGTCCGGCACAGGCTGGGATTGTTCGTTAAGTCGAGTCATCGATTTTCTCGGCAGACGTAAATAAGGCTTTGCCCAACGCCTGCAAGGATTGGCCCACTTCGGACAAAATGATAACAGGATTTTTCATTCTGGATTGCATAGGAAACACTCCTTTGATTATATGAGAGAAGCACTTAATTCGACCTCTCACTATATTGACGTAACGAACGGAGCGAGTGTGACCGAATCAGATCTATGCCAATATATCTCGGCAAGCGTTGAGACTGAAAATATCATGGTAAACAGTTGTACCCGTCCTTCAGACTGATGAAAGATTCGTGAGCATCACTTCGTGAAGGCTAACGCTATGCCGGCTTATCACAAGCTTGATATTTTTCCTGGTCTCGCTTGGCAAAGGAAAAGTGGAGACCTCCTTATTTGGAAGCTCCACTTTATCCTTATAGCTTACAAACTTTATTAGCGTAAATTGGAAAAAGGCAGCCTTTAAAGCTGCCTGAGATAAAAGTAAAAACTCACTTAATTATGGGTGGCTGTATTCCATGTAACCAGTCTAAAATAAATGGGGTTTGATGAGGGTTTAGGTTACTTGGCATATCCTTTTTATGTATGAATTGAAGATCGTGTATCTTCTCGGCTTTTCGCCTTACTACCTATCTCGTTATCACCACAAACTCAATACTTCCGAGGCCTCCCCATTTGGCGCTTACGACATCTCCTTCCCGTAGCTGGTGGGAACCGGTAATGCCCCCGGACAAAATCAAATCTCCCTTATGCAGCTTGCGGCCTTCGCGAGCAAGCATGTTCGCCAGCATCGCGACCGAGTGGGCTGGATGACCGAGAACTGCCGCACCAGCGCCCAAGTCTTTGAGCTCGCCATTGATCGAAAGAGTAACACCTACCAAATCGAGTTCAAGTTCATCAGGCTTTCTCCACGTTGATCCGATAAACACACGGGAAGACGAAGCATTGTCGGCAATGACATCCGGCAAGGTAAACTGGAACTGCGCATATCTGCTGTCGATAATCTCCAGTGCGGGGACCACATAGTCAGTAGATGCCAGGACATGAGCCTCGGTGATGCCGGGTCCTTCCAAATCCTCTTTCAAAACAAAGGCGATTTCCGCTTCCACCTTGGGATGAATCAATTCATTGATCGGCAAAATGCCGTCTTCGATATTCATATAGTCAAAAATGTAGCCACGAATCGGTTCGTGCACATTCATCTGCTTCATTTTTGCCTGACTGGTCAACCCCATTTTAGCGGCAAAGATTCGATGTCCCTGCTCAAGCTTGAGGGAGACCAGCTCATTTTGAATACGATAACCATCTTCCACTGTCAGCTCAGGGTATTCAGCCGTCAGTTTCACGACCTCCTCCCTATTCAACTCCGCATCCACGAGCTTCTGAGCCAATCTTTTGTACAATAGTTCCGATTGCACGCTGATCACCTCCTATCTGATTTTGGAAGAGTTGTTCAGTTGGGCGATTTCCGCTGCGACATCTACGATCATGTCTTCTTGTCCCCCCACGGCCTTTCGTCTTCCCAGCTCGATCAAAATATCCCGGGAGTCAATGCCGAATTTCCTGGCTGCACGCTCGGCATGAAGCCGGAAGCTGGAATAGACACCCGCGTATCCGAGAACCAGAGCGTCTCGGGTAATTTCCTGTGGTACTTGAAGAATCGGGGCCACGATTTCCTCTGCGAGGTCCATCATTTTGTACAGATCGACGCCCGTCTGAATGCCCATTCGATCCAGTACAGCAAGGAGAACCTCGGTTTGTGTATTGCCCGCACCTGCACCCAAGCACCGAACACTGCCGTCAATCCAGGTGGCACCTTCTTGAATGGCGACGAGCGTATTGGCCATGGCTAAAGACAAATTGTTGTGTGCATGGAAGCCAACGGGAATATTCAGACCTTGCTTCAATGACCGGACTCGTTCCCTTGCTTGATCAGGTAGCAGAGCGCCAGCCGAATCGACAATGTACACGACATCGGCTCCATAGCTTTGCATGAGTCCTGCTTGCTCCGCCAGTTTTTCCGGCGCAGCCATATGCGACATCATCAAAAAGCCAACTGTCGTCAAGCCAAGCTCTTTCGCCCGATAAATATGCTGAGCGGAGACGTCCGCTTCGGTCGCATGTGTGGCGATTCGTGCCATTCCTACCCCTAGCCCAGCTGCCGTCTTCAAATCTTTGATCGTGCCGATTCCAGGCAGCAAGAGCACGCCCACTTTCGCTTGTTTACAAACGGAAACGGCAGCCTCGATCAGCTCCAGCTCATGGGTCCTAGACAGCCCATACTGCAGGGAAGATCCGGCCAATCCATCTCCATGGGAGACTTCAATATACGGGACGCTCGCTTCATCTAATGCACGCGCCACCTCGACGACTTGCTCTACAGTAAACTGGTGATTGATCGCATGGCTCCCATCTCGAAGCGCTACCTCGGTGATCACAATATCACGAATCATATGCGGTTCCTCCGTTCATTCGTGGCTATATACCCGTGCCGATGCGGACAGCATGCTTGGCATATTCCTCTGCTACCTTCACCGCTGTCGCCGTCATGATATCCAGATTGCCTGAATACGTAGGGAGGTAGTCACCCGCACCTTCCACTTCTAAAAAAACGGTGATTTTATTTTCATCAAAGATCGGTTCTGAGCGCAGGCGGTAACCAGGAACGTATGATTGAATATAGGAAACGGTCTGGTCGATAGCCTTCACGATCGCCTGTCGGTCCGCACCTTCCTCCACTATTGCATAGACCGTATCTCTCATCAGGATCGGCGGCTCTGCAGGATTCAGGATGATGATCGCCTTGCCCTTCTTCGCTCCACCGATCGCTTCGATACCATGTGCGGTCGTCTCCGTAAATTCGTCGATGTTGGAACGTGTGCCAGGACCCGCGCTTTTACTGGAAATAGTGGCCACGATCTCTGCGTAGCTGACCGGACTCACACTCTGTATCGCATGAACGATCGGAATAGTAGCCTGCCCGCCGCATGTGATCAGATTGATGTTCTTTTCATTCAAATACGCACCGAGATTCACAGATGGTACTACATAGGGTCCCACAGCAGCAGGCGTCAGATCGATGGCGAGCTTTCCTGCCTCCCTGAGCGCCTTGGAATGTCGAATATGTGCTTTGGCTGAAGTAGCGTCAAAGACGATATCTGCAAGATCCGCACCGCTTTCCAAAAACGGTTTTAATCCGCCGTCAAATACGTAGTAGCCATCTGCCTTTCCTCTACGTAGACCATCCGAATCAGGATCGATTCCAATCATGGACGTCAGTTCAAGAATTGGCGACCTTCCAAGCTTGATCATCAGGTCTGTTCCGATGTTCCCCGAGCCCAGTATTGCTACTTTTACTTTCTTCATGCATGCACTCCTTTCCTATTTTTCACCTGCCAAACCTGACTCCTACTGAACCAAGCCCAGCAATCCGTGTGTGAAATACATCGCCAGGCTTAGCTTCAACCGCTGCCGATAGCGCACCGGACAAGATGATTTCTCCTGCTTTGAGTGTAATCCCTAATTCGTACAGCTTGTTTGCTAACCACGCCACACAAGATGCGGGATTGCCTAATGCGGCGGCACCCACACCGGTATTAACCAGCTCCTGATTTTTATAAAACGCCATTCCTACCAGGGGAAGATCCAGATCTTGCGGTTTCACGGGATGTCCACCCAGCACATAGAAGCCCGAGGATGCATTGTCCGCAACGGTGTCTTCTAGTTTTATTTGCCAATTGGCTATACGGCTGTCCACGATTTCCAAGGCAGGCACTACATACTCCGTTGCCATCAAGACGTCAAAGATGGTTACATGTGGCCCTTCCAGATCGCGCTTCAGCAGGAAGGCAATTTCTGCTTCTACCTTTGGCTGAAGGACATGCTCGAAAGGCAGTTCCCCGTTGTTTTCCACGACCATGTCGTCCAATAGATGTCCATAGTCTGGCTGATCCACGCCAAGCAGTGTCTGCATGGCACGAGAAGTCAGGCCGATTTTCTTCCCTGTAATCCTCGCGCCATCTCTCACTTTTCGCTCAATCGTCTTCAATTGAACGTGATATGCCTCTATCTCGCTGATTTGTGGATCCAGTAAAGTGAGTGGCGCTACTCCCACCCCTTCACGACTCGCCGCCGCTAAATGATCGGCGAATCGCGTGATCTTTTCTATGTCCACACGGTTCCCTCCCTGTTTTGTTGTCCTTCTTACTATAATTTCATGGTGACTGTCTTGACTTCGGAGTAGAATTCGAAGCTGTGACGCCCGCCTTCGCGGCCAATCCCGCTGTCCTTGGCACCGCCAAACGGAGTTCGCAAGTCACGCACATACCAGCAATTGATCCATAAAAGACCTGACTTCACTCGATCAGCCACGCGATGCGCGCGCCGTAGGTCGTTGGTCCAAACTACTCCTGCCAAGCCGTAAGCCGAATCATTGGCGATCCGAATAGCGTCCTCTTCTGTACGGAATGGAATGATCACGATGACTGGACCGAAAATCTCTTCCTGCGCCACCCTCATTTTGTTGTCTACATCATAGAGGACGGTTGGCTCTAGGAAATTGCCGTCGCCCAGCCCGATGATCCGTTTTCCGCCGTAACCGAGCTTGGCACCTTCTTCCAGTCCGATCTGGATGTAGTGCTCCACCGTCTCCAAGTGACTGCGGGACACCAACGCTCCCATATCCGTCTCTGGCTCCAGAGGATTTCCCACCTTGATCCTTTGTACAGCCGCTACAAATTTGTCCAGGAACTGATCATATACACTTTCTTGCACTAACAAGCGCGATCCTGCCAGACAAATCTCGCCCTGGTTGCGGAATATCGCTTCAATCGACCCTTTTACTGCTTCATCAAGATCGGCATCTTCAAATACGATATTGGCTGATTTGCCTCCCAATTCGAGCGATACCGGAATCAGTTGCGTTGCGGCATTCTGCATGACGGTCTTGCCGGTGTTAGATTCTCCCACAAAAGAAATCCGGCGCACATGGGGATGCGTCGTCATCGCAGCGCCGACAGTCCCGCCCGGACCAGTGATGATGTTGAGCACGCCAGGGGGCAGACCTGCTTCATTAGCAATCTCGCCGAGCATCACCGCAGAGAGAGGCGTGTACGAGGCTGGCTTTACAACGACGGTATTTCCCGCCGCTAAAGCCGCCGATGCTTTCCAGGTCATCTGCATGAAGGGCAGATTCCATGGAATAATTAGACTCGTCACACCTGCCGGAGCATATTTGGCGTAGGACATAAAATGGCGCATTTCATAATGCTCATGGACCATGTATTTAGCCATTTCGGCAAAGAATCGCAAATTAGCCGCCGACCTCGGAATATCGAAGCCCCGGCTTTCTTTGATCGGTTTGCCGACATCGAGCGTCTCCACCAAAGCGAGTTCGTCCACATGTTCCATGACCAGATCAGCCATTTTGCAGAGAATCTTGGCGCGCTCATCTACAGACATCTCATTCCAAACGCCTGACTCAAACGTACGCTGTGCCACGTCGATCGCCCTTTTTACATCCTGCTCACTTGCATTGGCCACAGAAGCCAGCTTGAGATTAGTCGCTGGGTTGATCGTATCGAAGGTTTCACCGGAAACAGCGTCCACGTAATCTCCGTCTATGAATAGCTTGGCGTCTTTTCGTACCTGGTTTTCCTTGGCAGCCTGACTCATGGGAATCCTCCTAATTCTCGATTTCCAAGATCATCTCTACTTCTACGGCATTATTTAGCGGGAGCTGGGCCATCCCAACAGCGGACCGCCCGTGCCTGCCTTTCTCGCCGAATAGCTCCACCAACAAATCTGATGCCCCATTCATGACTTTCGGCTGATCTATGAAAGCTGGATCGCTGTTAACGAATCCGAGTATTTTGACCACTCGTTTGACTCTTCCCAGTTCCCCTAGCTCATGTTTAGCAACAGCCAGCAGATTGAGCATACACTGCCTGGCAGCCAGGTACCCTTCTTCTATCGTGACATCCAGTCCCAGCTTCCCTCGATATTCGTTTGTCCCTTGACCTGCCAGAAAGAGGAGATTGCCCGATTGGACACAACCGACATAATTACCGGCCGGCTGTCTCGGTTCGGGCAGGTCTAGGCCCATTGCCTGTAGGCGTTGTTCCGGCGTTTCAGTCTGATGTTTCACAGTCCGTTCATCTCCTTTATGTTCAGGAAGCGAAGCGCGTTTTCACCCAGCAACGCCCGTTTCTGTCCATCAGTCAGCTCCAACGTATGATCGATGACATCCCCGGGAGGTGTTTCACGAAGCAGGAAGGGATAATCCGATCCCATCATGATCCTATCTTCGCCAAAGCGCTTCATCATGTATTGAATGTTCAATGGGTCGTACGTCAAGGAATCAAAGTAGAATTGTTTCGCGTACACACTAGGCGGTTGATCGGTCAGACGCAGATGCGGCCATACCTTCCAGCCTTGGTCCAGCCTGGGTAAAATATAAGGAAAAGAACCGCCTCCATGGGCAAAGCAGATTTTCAGGCGCGGAAACTTCTCGATCACGCCTCCCAAGATAAGACTTGCTGCGGCAAGTGCTGTCTCGCTTGGCATCCCGACGGTGTACATCAGGTTGTGTCGCGGCATCCGTTCTCTGCCCAGCGTCTCCCATGGATGTACAAAAAGGGGCACATCCCATGTCTGACACATTTCAAAAAAAGGAATCAGTCCCGGGTCATCCAGATTGTTGCCATTTACGTTGGTACCGATTTCGATCCCTCTCAGGCCGAGCTCGTGCATGCAGCGATCCATTTCCCGAATGGCTACCTCGGTGTCTTGCAATGGAACGGTACCCAATCCGATGAAATGATTCGGATGTTGGTTAACCGTCTCTGTGATAAAATCGTTTTGAATCCGCGCCATCACTTCCGCTTCGACTGCCGGTGCCCAGTAAGAAAACGTGACCGGAATGGGTGACAACACCTGTATATCCACGCCTTCCCGCTGCATGTCATGAATCCGTTTTTGGGGATCCCACACCTGATCCGTCACTTCGCGAAATACTTTTCCCCCGACCATAATGTTTGCCCCACATGTGCAAGTGCGGTGCAGAACTGGCCAGCGCTCTCCATGAAAGCGTTCAGCCAGGTTGGGAAGAGCTTCTGGAATAATGTGGGTATGGAAGTCTACTCGCATTTCCACTCACTCGCTTCCGGAGACATGACGTGCCCGCATTTTTTGCATGTCCGTAGCTCCAGATTGCTGTTGAATCCTTCGATTGCCTCTTTTACCTGCACTTCTATGTTGGTCAATTGAATCCGTACGCGATGCATTTCGTGGTCGCAGTTTTCGCAGAACCAAGCAAAGTCCTCCAGTTCTCCCTCAGCTCTGTTGCGCTCAATCACGAGTCCGATCGTATCCGCGATCCGGTGTGGGGAATGCGGAACATTCGCGGGAAGAAGGAACATTTCGCCTTCTTTGACCGTAATGACCTCACGCTTCCCATCCTGATTCATGATCTCTACGAAGCAATCACCCTTGAGCTGATAGAAGACTTCCTCGGATGGATCAATGTGAAAATCCCGCCGCTTATTCGGCCCTCCCACTACCATGACCATTAGTTCTGCATCTTTCCAAATCACCTTATTATTCACAGGTGGCTTGAGTTGATCGATGTGATCCTCGATAAACCTCCACAAATGGATCGGTGCCAATGTACGCATGCTCTATTCCCTCCTTTGTTTTTTTTATTCCTAGCGATTAAGTGAGATCGTTTCTCCCGCTGGCTTCAATGCCTTTTGCATATGAACCAGCTCTCGTGCCAGTTCGTTGATTCTGCGCAAAACATCTTCGTCTGTAATTTCATTTTGTGAGTTGAAATGATCGGCGTGTACATATACCGATCCTGGTGCTACATAAGCGCGAAAGAAGCCCGCAATTGGTTTTAGCTGGTTTTCGATCACGAGGTAATGCTGATACGTTCCTCCATTTGCCACGAAGCCCATCACTTTATGTCGAAGAACCTGAGGCTGAATATGATCGAACAAATTTTTCAAAGCCCCTGTCATCGAGCCTTGGAAAATAGGCGTACCAAACAGATAAAAATCAGCGGAGGATACCTTGTCGATCACCTTTTTCGTATCATCCGTGTACGTCGCCGGATCTCGTCCATCACACAGAGACATCCGGTGCTCGCGCAGGTCGAGCAGCTCCACTTCGATTTCCGGTGCCGTTTTTTTCACTTCATCCAGGACGCTTTGCACGACGATGCTTGTTTTCGCCCCAATCACTGTGCCTGCTATGCCTAGTAGTTTCATGGTTTTCCCTTCCTTTCCGTCTGGACTTGTTTAAAGAACCTGCTCCGTCTGCGATGTCGATTTGGCAGCAAAAACGCTGAGCGCGTCATCCACCATCGTGCATGCATGAAACTTCTTATAATTATTGTAAAAAATCGCTAATTTGCGCACTGGATCACCGGTATAGTACCGCTCGTATTGCAGCAAACGCTGTCCGAAGGCTTCCCCGCACAGGTCCCAAGCGAGCTTAAACAGGCGAACGCGTTCTGTACCGGAGATACCGTCACGTCCCGCATAATACTTTTCCATGTCCCCTGCAAGCTCGGAATGCTCCATGTCACTGTCTGTCGGGGACATAAGCAATCCGCCTGCTCCAATAATTTGGATGACTTCAATCGCCCGCGGGTACAGCTTCGGAAGCAGCCCGCGAATAGTTTCGAGCTGTACGTAACCCGGCATGAGCTCGCCCGACGGCAAGGTCTCGTATTCCAGCTCAGCTGTCCTCAGGAGCGCTCTGACCGATTCCAGCGATTGCGCTAGCTCCCCGAGATTGTTTTGGACATTCGGATAGACGTCTACCCCGATGGAGTCTGCCAGCCGCATGGCAACTTCCGTGGCAAATTGGAGCTTCAACAGTCCTCTCACTCCTGTCTGATGCGCCGGCTGCTGCCCGATGCCTGTCTTTGGATAAAGCAGGTTGGCTGCTTCTACATTGTTGTACAGAAATAAGCGCTCCCAAGGCACGAGTACATCATTGAAGACGAGAACAGCATCCATTTCCTCGAAGCGCGATGCCAAAGGATGGTCATAGACGGAACGCTTTCCATCCTGCATGGGCTCTCTACAAATGATACGTAGGCCAGGGGTGTCAATTGGAATGGCAAATGCCAGGGCGTAACGCTCATCTCCTGGCTTGAACCCAGGGAACGAGTAAATGATGACTTCATCTGTAATCGGCGCCAGTGTTGCGAGCATTTTCGCTCCTTTGACAATCAGCCCTTCCGGCGTCTCCTCTACTGCCCCTAAATGGGTGTACACATCATTTTGTTCGTGCGAAGACTTGCTGCGGTCGTTTTGCGGATTGATAATCGCGTGCGTTAAAAACAGGTCCTGGTCGCGAACATACTTGTAATAATTTTTCGCGTTTTCCGCCCACTGCGGATTGTACTTTTCCAAGAAAGACGCATTGCTGTATAGGGACGTCAAGACGACATTGAGAAAATCCGGCGTTCTTCCCATCAAGCCAAAAGTTGCTTCCGCATAAGCTTCGTATACGGCTCGTTTCGCCTGCAATTCCTCTGAGGTCTTTGCAACGAGAAAGGCGTTGTTCACACGCTCGCCGGTCTCCTGACAAATATGGGTAATCTTCTCTTGGTACTTCTCGTCATGCTGCATGTCATACAGTTTGGCTATTTCATGAATCGGCTGTCGAAAAACAGCCTCCTCACATACATTTGTCACCTTTCTGCCTTGTAGCCAAATCTCCGGTTGCCGTGATTTCAAGCCCCGAATGTATTGGTCACCTGTACGGATCCCCACCACAATTCCTCCTTGTTTTTTTTGGTTGGTTGAGTCGTTTTTGTTCTTACATCGCATTATAATGTCTGCCTTTTCTGAAAAATGTAACCCACTTAACATCACGACTGAAAAATAAAAAATCGGCTCACCTGATTCACGGAAACGGAGGATATGTAAACGAATTAACATCAATTCTGTTTTTCTTTTGTATACACGTCATTTTCACGTTGAAATATTGGTAAGGAGCTTTTTATTTTCATATAATCAAAAGTAATGAGTTCAGAAAATTAAGACTTAAGCTTGGGTGGATGATTGGAAGAGGTAAGTTCATTGATGAGGAAAGGAGCGATGATGATGGTATCTCCTTTTGAAACAGATTTGAAATGGGAAACCCTTTTAGAATACGGCACCCGTCAATTTGTGAAAGGAAAAACAGCTATCTATAAGCAAGAGACGATGGGAGAAGGTTTTTATTATCTACATAAGGGATTAGTCAAGATTGTGACCTCTACCTTCAAGGGGAAAGATCGCCTGGTGAACATCGTAGTCCCTGGTCAAATCATGGGACTTCAAACCATGGATCAACAACCTCATTTCACCACGGCTATTGCTGTAAAGAATGCAGTCGTCTACCATTTCTCCTGTTCACAATTCCTCGAAATGCTGAAGGCACGCCCTGAACTCTTGTCTCTTTTCACCCAAACCATCCATCAAAAAATGCGGATTCTTTTAACCGCCATCAACATGAAGGCACTGACTTCAGAAGAGCAAATCGCTCGTCTCCTGCTCAACATTTGCGAAGACTTTAAAAACCACGAGGTTCCCCTCACTCAACAAGAGCTAGCTGAATGTGCTGGCCTCACCCGTATCACTGTCTACAAGATCCTGAAGGCATGGAAGGAACATGGCATCATTGAAATAAAAAACCGATCCTTTGTCGTCAAACGCCCAGATATGCTGAAGCCTCCACAACTCACAGCAACTCCCTTCCCTTTTATCGAGAAGCGCCGTAACATCCATTAAATGTGAAAGGTGGTCACAATGGCCTGTCTCCGCTATCAGTGGACGCCGTACCTCATGTATGGTACGAAGATCGAAATGGGAAAACATACAACGCTCTACCATCAAGGCGATGTGGGAACTGGATTTTATTATCTAGACAAAGGGAGCGTAAAGATCACTCTCTTATCTGAGAACGGGCATGAGCGGTCTATCGATTACATTCCCACAGGTGGGTTGTTCGGGGAGCACGGTGCCTATAACGGCTCATACCTGACATCAGCTATAACTACTTCTCCTTCTGTCATTTACTTTTTCTCCGACGAGGTCTTATCCCGTATTTGCCAAGACCACCCACAGTCGGCAGTGATCTTCACCAATTCACAAATCTATAAGCTCCGTCTCCTGGCTGAAATCATCGCATTCACTGACAGTCCCATTGAGCTTGCGATGGCTAATTATTTGCTCAAACTAATAGCTGTGCACGGAAATAATCATATTCCTATCGACCAGACGTCTTTTGCACGCTATATTGATACGTCTCGCATTACGGTGAACAAGACTTTGCAGAAATGGCGACAGCAAGGCTTGATTGAGCTATCTGAGCGTAGTTCCATTCGAGTTGTGGATGTAGAGGGATTGCGTGGGATTTATTCTCGCATCCAATATAAATAGGGCGAAGCCTGATCAGGCTCGCCCCTCTGCATTGAAAATAACCTTTAGTAATCTTGATACAGTATTGTTCGGTTCTGCTTAGAGCAGATGCATCTTGGCTTCTGCCTCGTCCCACGGCACCGAGTATCCAGCCCCCTTGGCGCAAAAGATCGAGGAGGATGTATAAACCGGATCTGCATCCTTTTCATAGCTTTTTCTTTCCATCACTTCCTCCGCGTTATGGCAGCGATCGTATCCGCCAAATACACAGCGGATGCTGCCTCGTCCATGCGTGAAAGAAGCGAATTCGGTGCTGTAATTCATGAATGTTGCAACGGGCACCCTTCCTGTAATCACCGCATGCGTATCCGACATCTGTGGTGGCTCGAACGAGCCTGAGGCGCGCTGAATATCCGAAAGTACTCTCCCCATCTCGTTCATTCCCACCTTTATTTTGACGTCATAATAGGGTTCTAACAGCATATTTTCCGCCTTCTCCAGCCCCTGCCGCAGTGCGCGGAAGGTGGCCTCACGAAAGTCGCCCCCATGCGTATGTTCGTTATGCGCACGGCCTCTTAGGAGCGTTATTTTCATGTCGGTGACCGGCATGCCTGTCAATAGCCCATGATGCTCCCGTTCGTAGAGATGAGACCGAACTAGATTCTGGTAGTTAAAACTTAGTTCATCAGGATGACATACGCTAGTGAAATGGATCCCGCTGCCTCGCTCTCCCGGTTCGAGCAGGAGATGCACTTCCGCGTAATGTCTGAGCGGCTCGAAGTGTCCATATCCCATCACAGCAGATTGTACCGTTTCTTTATACAAGATTTCTGGTTGTCCGAAAGAAACAACGAAACCGAAGCGTTCCTTCACAACCTGCTCCAGCACTTCTAATTGGATCAGACCCATGACGCGAATGTGAATCTCTTGCAAACTTTCTTCCCAAACCACATTCAGAGACGGGTCCTCCGCATTCAGAATGCGAAACGCACCAAGCACTTGCTGCACGTGAAGCGAACCGTCAAACTGTACTTTCGACTGTAGTGTCGGCTCCGTCTCATAAACAAACTTGTCAGAGTAGAGCCCCACCCCTTGTCCAGATTCGGCCTCGGACAAGCCGACGACCGCGAATAAATCCCCGGCAGCTACTTGTTCAACCGAGTGTGATTTCCTACCATTAAACAGTAAGATTTGTGTAATCTTCTCTTCGTATTGAACTCCCCCGCTCTCATAGCTAAGCAGCTCGCGTACCTTCAGCTTGCCGCTCAGCGCTTTGACGAACGTTAGTCGCAACCCGTTTTCTGCGTGTCGAATTTTATAAATTCGCCCCCCGAACGGAGTCGTCTCGTCATAAGACGCAGTCGTTAACAAGGACAGTTGATTCAGGAACTCTACAATGCCATCATCCTGTAATGCCGAGCCGCAGGCGCAGGGGAAAAGACTCCCATCTCGTATCATCTCCTGCAAGGCACCCAGCCAAAAAGCTTGATCTTCCCTTTCCTCTATAAACGCTTCTAGTAATGACTCGTTCCGCTCCGACATCATCTCCCGTAGCCCCTCACCGACGATACCGTTGGCGAAGTTGTCCTTGACGGAACAGACATCCCTAGTCAACTGACTGCGTAACTCCTCTTCCGTCCTGCTAACATCCGCGCCTATCCGATCTGTTTTATTGATGAAGAAAAATGTCGGTATCCGATGTTTGCGCAACAACTGCCAGACTGTCTCGGTATGACCCTGAACACCTTCTACCGCACTGACAATCACGATTGCGTAATCCATTACCCCGATCGCCCGCTCCATCTCAGAAGAAAAATCGACGTGTCCAGGCGTGTCGATCAAATAATAAACGTCGCCCTTATGGTGTATAACCGCCTGATCGGCGAACACGGTAATGCCTCTTTTCCTCTCGATATCGTGGCTGTCCAAAAAGGCATCTTGATGATCCACCCGGCCCCGTGACCGGATGCTGTTCGTATGGTATAGCAACTGTTCGGCGAAAGTAGTCTTGCCCGCATCCACATGGGCAAACAAGCCGATCGTTAAACGCTTCATGTAATCCCTCTTCCATAGCTACTCGACTGCCATTTCTTTTCTCATTAAAACATAAGAATGGAGAAGAAGAATAGCCTTGTCAGGTTGAACCATGCGTGCGTTTACCTCGATTACTTCAGAGCTTCGTCAAACACAGTTTCTATTTGATCAACTTCTTTCGACACCGCGAATAAAACAAACTGCCCTTTCGTCTTCAAAACATGCTTTTCGATGAGAAAATACTCCTCTGGGCGATAGTCTTTCAATTTGATTGTTTGTGCCTCGATCCGTTGTTGGAATTTCTCTTTTATATTTTCGGTGTCGCTCGCATCTTTGACTTTGATAACAGCCAGTTCATCCGCTTTCACATTAGATGAAGCCGTGTACAGGATAAAATCCTCCACTTTTCCTGCCTCGATCTGATACAACTTTTGCAGTTTCTCCAGATCCCCTTGCTTCATATTCTGAAAGCTTACCGTTTGTTGAATTTTTTCTCCCACTTCTACGGCCGAAAGATCTCCGGAAGTCTCGTCGCCACTGGAGCATCCGGCCAATATGCTCATTCCTATAGCAAGCATAAGCAGTACAGACAAAAATCGCTTCATTACATTCACTCCATAATGTTTAGAATAGAGGTGTCTTCAAAAAACGTTTTGACGTTGTAAAGGAATAGCATGTCATGAAACGGCCGATCTTGTATGAGCTTTGTTACGGATCCCTCATAATATCGAAGATCAATGACATCAATCTCTGCGAAGTGTTCGGCCAAAAAGGGAATCAGGCTATTAGCGTACGAATCTTTCACGATCAGCAGCTTCTTCCCGTCCGGATGGTCCGTTGTGATTCGCACCAGTGCATGGTTGCTGTCCAGGAATACTGCATACTTATCTTTTTTGGACAGATTGTCCATCTGGTACAAGGAATCCGTGGTACGGCCTTCGTCCACGTACTCCACCTTCTTTTTGCTTTCCTCTTTCGGCAGATAAAGATCGATACGATCAGGCTGCAGATGACGGAAGCCGCTCTTCGAATAGAGCGATCCGTAGAATGCATCTGTCACCTGCCGGATGTTGAACGCAGCTTCGTCTTTTGGAACAATTCCCATCTGCTTGCACAACACCCGATAAGCATAATAAGCGCCTTTGCTTGTCCAATGATGATCCGTTTTATAAAAAATGGCTTCTTCGCGTCCGGCATACAGCTCGGGATAGACATCAACGAAGCGAATATCAGGTGGAAGCGATTGCCGTACTCGATTCAGAGCAGCATGTTCGTCGCCAATTGGTGCGTAGGCGGGCAGTTTATCCTGAAGCAACGCGGCGGCGGTTGGTACCAGCATGATGTACTTGCGAAGGTCGGGCGTTGTCTGGTGAATCGAATGGATGGCCTGAACTCTGTCATTCACCTCGGCGTCCAGCGGCGATGAGAATTGTTGAATCAGGTACCCATCCTTGCCCAGATAAACACCGTTGCTGTCTTCTTTGCCCATAACACGATCCGCATCCGTTTTTAACCCGATCCAAACGTCCCGGAAAGCAAATTGATCGGTGATATAGGTCTCGTAATCAGATGTGAATTTCCCCGCGAATAGTGATCGCAGTGAAAAAGGTGGCCTGCTCTCGAGAACCCTGTTTTCCGATTCCGAGAATGCATGATCAGGGGTCAATATGTTCAAAACGGCCACCATGAGGATAAACAGCAAGAACAACAAGCCCGTCACGGCTCGCGTCCGTTTGTCATATCTGGTCAAGACCGCTCCTCCCCTCAAAAACGAAAATATAAGAATGGATTGTAATCCTCAAAGACCAAATAAGCTGATGACAAAACCAAACTTGTGATAAAAAGTGCCAAAGCAGCGATCATGCCTACCGATTTCCCTCGGGCTTTCATCTGCTCCAATCCTTTCCGGGGCAGTGGTGTCGCGCACAAGGCCAAGAGAACGAGCAATCCGCCATACGTCGTCAGGTCGTAGAGCGCCTGACGATCCGCCCATTCGTGCGCCCCGAAACCAAACATCGCACAGATGAACATCCACGCGGAAGGCAAATGTTCGAATTCAAAAAGAACCCACCCGACAACGACAATGAGTAGCGTGTAGAGATGTCCTGCCCAGCTCGGCCAACGCTTCAGCCACTTCAGCAAAAACAGCTTCTCAAACACAACGAAACAGCAGAAATATAAGCCCCATACGATAAAGTTCCAGCTCGCCCCATGCCATAGACCGGTTAAGAACCATACGATCAAGAGGTTACGGAACTGGTTGCCCAAGCCCATCCGGTTCCCGCCGAGCGGAATATAGACATACTCCCGGAACCAGGAACCGAGGGAAATATGCCATCTGCGCCAAAATTCTGTAACGCTTCGTGAAATATACGGATGCTTGAAGTTTTCTGGGAATTCGAAACCGAACATTTTGCCGAGACCGCGTGCCATATCCGAATACCCGCTAAAATCGAAATAAATTTGAAACGTAAACGCCAGGATGCCGAGCCACGCGGAGAGGACAGTCAAGTCCTCCATCGGCGTCGACTTCACGTTGGTCCATAGCAGTCCGATATTGTTGGCTAGCAGCACTTTTTTGGCCAATCCCCGGATGAACCATTCCGCCCCTTCTCCGAACCGCTCCAACGTCACTTTACGGTTGACCAGTTGCTCCGCGATATCTCCATATTTGACGATCGGACCTGCGACCAGTTGGGGAAACATCGTAACGTAAGTACCGAAAGCGACGAAATTTCGTTGTGCCGGCACTTTACGGAGGTATACATCCACTACATAAGACATCGTTTGGAACGTATAGAAGGAAATACCGACGGGCAGCGGCAGATCAGCCACTTGTATATGCAGACCGAATAGATCATTCACATTCGAAACGACAAACCCGGCATATTTGAAGAAACTGAGAATCGCCAGACTGCTGCAAATAGAGCCGAACAACACTGCTCTGGCGATTAGCTTGCGGTGACTGTACTTGTCGATCAAGAGCCCGTTGATATAATCAATTACGGTTGTAAAAATCATGATGATGATATATACCGGTTCGCCCCAAGCATAAAAGATGAGGCTTGCTACGAACAGAACAGCATTTTTCAGCTTATTAGGCGACACATAATAAACGAGCAGCACGGCGGGCAAAAATTGAAACAGGAAAATCAGACTGCTGAATACCAACTTTCGTTTCCTCCCGCGCCGTTATTTTGCGCTCTTCTGACGACCTAGCTCATCTTTTACGTAATCGAGCAGGATCGGGTAAAACTCGGCTTGGAAATGAATGCCGTCCGCATCGTACATGTCTCGATGAGCGGCCACGATTGCCGACACATCGATATATCCGACTTGTACCTTGCTTGCCAACTCCTTCAGTCCCTCATTGTAGTCGCCGATATTTCGATAACGGGGCTCCGCTTTTTCTGCCTCTGCGGTAACCGGGGTAACGGATAATATCGTGATGGACGCTTCTGGAAGCCCTACCTTGATGCGATCGATCAATTTGCCGTAATTCGACAACGAATATTCCTTGGGATTGTCAGTCGGCCATAAAATGTCGTCCGAACCCAGCTGGATAAAAATATGCTTGGGCTTTCGCTTGACTAATTCGTCCACATCATTTAGTGCGAATTCAGCCGTTTTCCCTGCACCGGCGAGCACGTTCTCCTGTTTCAACACATCATGGTAAGACAATCCCTCCGTAATTGAATCTCCGAAAAAAATGCTTCTTTGAAACTCTGATGCATATGAGGTTTGCTCCGGAGTGGAGGTGTCCACGGACTGCCTAGTAATCTCGGAAGCAGGTGTTTGTCCATTGTTGCCGCATGCCGCAACCGATAAGGCGACCATTGCGATCAGTGTAATACCCATCATTTTCTTTTGCACTTTCATCTTTCCCCTTTCTTATTGAACAAGGTATAGAGTAATCGTCGGAGATCAAGATCAGGTGCAGATCGTGTGCAGATTGGGTAGAAATGCAATAAAAAAAGTGCAGAACCGAGGTTCTACACTTTCTTTTTCTGTAATTCAAAATAGAACAAGACGCCTTCATCCGTATTCATTGCCCCATAGTACGCCCCATGCAGTTCTAGTATCTGCTTGGAGATCGCCAGACCCAATCCGGTTCCTCCGGTTGCACGGTTGCGGGAATGCTCGCCGCGGTAGAAACGATCCCATATCTTCTCCAATTGCTCGGCCGGAATATGGACGCCTTTATTTTCGATGCAAATCTTGACGGTATCCTCCCCTTCAACTGTCGAGATGACAATGTCCTCTTGCTCAGGGGTGTAGCGTATGGCGTTTGTCAGGAAATTTACGATCACCTGCTCGATTCGATGCTGATTGGCGACGACTTCGACTGGGGCTAAACGGTTGTGCAACTGCAACTGCTTGCCGGCGAGGTCCGGTGCCAACTTTATGCAAACTTGGTCTAGTACCACATCAATCCGGAACGAATCCATCTGCATTCTATACGTACCGGATTCATATTTTGCCAATTCCAGCATATCCGCAACTAGCAGGTTCATCTTCTTCACTTCATCTTCCATCGCAGCAAAATAGTAGTCCCGCTTCGGGCTGTCCGCCTTATCCTTCAAGATGTAAAGGCAGCTTTCCATGACGCTGAGCGGAGTTCTCAGCTCATGTGACACGTCAGCTATAAATTCTTTACGTGTTTGCTCCAGGCGCTTTTCTTTCTCGATATCCTGCTCCAGCCGGACAATATGGGCATGCAGCATATCCGAAAGTCGATTAATATTCCGTGACAGGCTTCCGATCTCATCCTCTGCCTTGGTCGGAATTTTTTCAGAGAAGTCCAGCTTGGCCATTTTTTGCGTCATGTCGTCCATGCGGAGCAAAGGAGCTGCTATTCTGCGGGAATAATAGAAGGAGGCAAGCAGTACGAGCAGCAAGGTACCCGCAATGATGTAGACGTAATAACTTCTCATGACCTCCGCAGCTTCGTTTACAGGCTGCAGCGATGTCATGGCGAACAAATAGGCGGGATTCCCTGTTGGATCGGTCACGCGCTCTACGAATATTTTGTAATTCATATCGTTCTCTTTGTAGTCCGATATGGTGCTTGTTTGCTCCACATAATCTCCGTATAGCAAATCCGCTTGAAAAGCTTTCACCCGTTCAAGAAATAATCGGTTCGTGTAGCGGGATACATCCGCGCCTTGCGGTGTCCGGACCTGTGTTATGGTTCCGTGCACCAAAACGCTAGGATAACGCTCATGGTATTCGGTGGGACTCTTGAATCGCGGGACGACCTCATACTCTTTTTTGACAAGTTGCTGATTCTCCAGTCGATTTTCCTCTCTGAGATTGGAGACACTCCTCCCGATCCGCTGCGGAAACCATTGCTTATCGATCAGGATCCCTTCCATGACAATCTGTTGCCCCGCTTTCACAAAGGTATCGGGGAAGAAGGGGTTATCGGCGCTTACATCCCCCACATCCATGACCGTGTACAGCGGAACGACAATCGACTTGCCGGAAAGAGCAGGGGTGGCGTCCGAGTGCTCCAGACGGACCTCCATCTCGAAATCGTCCGTGTATTTCAAATGGCCTCTATCATCCAATCGAGCAAACCAGGCATTCGTCTTTTGATAAAACTCCTGTTCATTCCTGACTTCATCCTGAGAAGTCCCGGCATGAGTCAACTCGTTTTGCCAATAGGATTGAAGGGCTTCCGTCACCTTTTCTACCTTTTGATGCACATAATACTGCTCGAAAAATACGGTTTGTCCGATAAAAATGCTCGCGATCACAAACAGGCATAATCCCGTCGTGAGCAGAAACAGCTTGAGTACAATGCTTGTTCTCATGGCATGTCCTCGAATTTGTAACCGGAACGAACAACAGTGACGATATGCTTCGCATGCTCTCCCAGCTTGGAACGTAAATTGCGAATATGGCTACTGAGCGTACGATCCTCGCCGTCAAAGTCGTAACCCCAGATTTTTGAAAGGAGCTGTTCTCTGGAGAGGATGATGCCTTTGTTTTTCATCAAGTAGGCCAAAATTTCGAATTCCGTGTGCGTCAGGCTATAGTTCTTTCCCTCAATTGAAACGGTTCGGGACGGCAAGTGAATCGTAATGCCGCCGCCGGACAACATATCCCCCGGTTCTTGGATTTTCCGATTTTCCAGCAACCGTTTGGCGCGTGCCAGCAGGATGGGAGGACTGCACGGTTTTACCACATAATCGTCCGCCCCGAGTTCGAATCCAAGCAACGTATCATCCTCATCTGCACGAGCTGTTAACATCAAAATGGGGACGTTGGAAACTTTGCGAATGCGTCTACATACTGACCACCCGTCCAATTCCGGCAACATAATGTCCAGAATGATCAAATGAACTTCATGCTCTTGAAATAACGTCAGCGCCTGACTCCCGTCCCCCGCTTCCAGCACTTCGTAGCCTTCGTCCATCAAGTATTCCTTCGTAATCTCTCGCAAAACCTGCTGGTCTTCCACAATCAGTATCGTTTTCTTCATGCTAATGCCCTCTCGTCCTCTATCTCTCCAAAAGATATTTTTTAGAATGTTATCATGACTTTGGGGTCGTCACAATATGGGCAGTATTGCAAAGGGTCGTAGAGGACGCCATTTTTCATAAAAATTTTCCTCGATCAGCATCTCGAATGAATCTTTTACTAATCAGTCTAAAACTTTATTATCTCTGCACAGCGGGGCGTTATCCATGAAATAGGAAAAGCAGTCGGTTCAATTGACCGACTGCCTCCTTTGTTTTTTCAATTTGTGCTTCATATTCGTTGACGATGAAGAAAAATGGAGTGCAAAGACATGAAGAACTTGAATTTATTAGCGCTTTGTGATTAATATGCTTGATGTAACGTCGTTAAATCCGTGGGGAACCAAATCGGGAATCGTGGTGCCCTCGTATAAACCTAAGCAGTAACCTTGATACCTGTCCCTAATGTAATGATTGCCAATACGAACGTTGTTAAAGCGCTTATTAACTAGACTACATCTTTCATTTTAAATTCGATATTTTTTCGGGTTTGGGCGCACAACAAAAGCCAAATCCTGTCATCTAACAAGATTTGGCTCGTTTCTACTATAAATCTACTATCTACATACTTTCCACCAAATGATAAAACCAGCATGCCCCACGAGTTGGACAGTCCTCTTCATCGCTTACTTCTCAATTTTGTAATAGCGATCCCCCGTCTTCGGATTGTAATATACACGACGCTTTTCCTGTGTTACCGGATCGATCGTCACTTCATTCGTCGACTCAAATCCGGGCGGAACGATTTCTCCGTGGTCTTGGTGCAGTCGCTTGTCCTTGATTTTCGAAATGATTAGCAAGGTGATGAAAAGCAAGATCTGAAAAACAATGTAATAAACGACATAAATCATTCATTACACCTTTTCAACGACAACTGCTGTACCGTATGCGACAACTTCCCCCATATTTCCCATATTTCCAGAGTCGTAACGACACATTACCACAGCGTTAGCTCCCATGGCAGTTGCGTTTTTAATCATGCGGTCAAGCGCTTGTTTGCGCGCGTCCTCCAGGAGCACCGTGTATTCCTTAATTTCTCCGCCAACTACTGAACGAAGACCTGCCATGATGTCTCCCCCAATTCCGCGTGCTCGAACGATCAAACCGAATGTGGTTCCTTTTACTTCAACGACACGATATCCTGGAATGTTTTCTGTAGTTACAACTATCATTTGCTTCTCCTACTTTCTATGTTTTATTTTTCAAGATCACATGTAACACGATGTCAGCGCTAAAATGACTAATAATCGCAGCTTCTAAACCGTATCGCCAATATAAGAAGCCAAACAAGATGCCCAAGATACCGTTTAGCAACAACGTCCATATAGTGACCACGTTGCCTTTCCCGTACGTCATGTAATTGGTTGGGAGATGGGATGCAGCGAAAACAATGGCGGCGACACAGATGCCCAGCCAATAGGAAATTCCCATCCATCCCATCTTCTGTGCCAAAAATACGACAACAGTCATAACCCCTAGACGCATGAGCACTTCTTCGCAAACCCCTCCGTAAAAAGACGAGAGGAAGCCGAAGAACCGTGATGAAATCGGTTCTTTACCCATTATTGTGGTCATGTGTGGTTGAAAGAAATAACGGTCCACCCATTTTACCAAGAGGCCTACCGCGACACCTGAACTAATAGATACCGCCCAAAACGTCCAGAAGGAAAAAGGCAGCTTCGCTCCGGACACCCAGTGATCGAGAATCGAGAGGCGAAGACCAGTGGAAGGCATGAGCCATAAGCCTATAGCAGTCGCCAGAGCCAGAAATACACAACTCTGAATGCTAATAATCGCAACCATGACGGAAATAGGCGGGACTTTGTTAGTAGAATAGATGGCGGCTTGCAGCTGTACATGTTGGCGAATCGTGTTGGATTGAATAGGTATAGCGCATAGAGCGCACAGTACACTAACCAACCAGATCAGCCAAAAATGTTCCATTTCTACGCCTCCTCTTTAGATTTCTGATCGTTCTAAAAAGTACCAGCCCATAAAGAAAAATACAATGTTGAGTGTAAAGACACCTGCGAGGCCAGGTAAACCTGTGATGACTGCTTGCGACAGAGTTGAGTTTTCTTGAATGATCATCATCGCAGCATTTGACAATCCACCTGGAGATACCATATCCAAAAATTTTCCTAGAAATTGTGGAACAGTGAAGATCAGGATATTGAATACCAGCGAGGCTCCACCGGCACCAACCGCATTGTTAAAAAAGCTGGAGGCGCACAGAGTTGTGGTGACGACAAGAAATAGATTCGGTATGTACATTAACGTACCTATCCATACATGAGTCCAATCTAGTTTTCCGAAAAGAATCTCTGTATAGTAGGCAGTTATCCCCATCCCGATCAGCATGCTTACAATTGTCAAAGTGTAGTAGGTAATCGCTTTGGCTAGATAGTATTTGGCTCGACTGATGGGCTTGACGAATACCATGGATGCTACCCCAGAGGCTTTCTCTCCGGCTATCGATCCCATGACGATAAGGATAAGCACAAACGTGCCGAGTGAGCTAAATTTGCTAATCGCCGTCGAGAGTACTTCCGGAGCAGACGGGGTTGGAATTTTGATGACTGCCCCTTCCGGCAGCCCAGTGGAATTGGCCAATATATCAGGAAGCATTTTCATTGTAATCGGTTGTGTAATCATTAAAGCAATAAACACAATCGGGACAATGAGAATCTTGTAGGTTTTGACCAATTCATTAAATTCTTTTCTGATCATTGGGTGGGAAGTCATCAGTTATTCACAACCTTTAGGAAAATGTCTTCGAGGGTCGATGCGGACAAGCGATAGTACGCTAGTGTCCCGCCAGATTCTAGAAGAATGTGAGGCAGGAGTGCCTTGGCCTTTTCCATGTCATCGGTAAGGACTTTGTAAATCTCTCCATCTAGGTTCCATTCCCTGATCCAGGTTTGCCCATTCAATACATCGGTCAAATCGATGTCCTGCTGATCAAGCTTGAACTCAATCAGTGGCTCCACATGGTTTGCTCGCAGCTGATCTAAACTGGACGCAAGCACCACTGTACCGTCCTTGATGATGACGATATGGTCGGCGATTCTTTCGATGTCATCCAAAATGTGGGTCGACATGAAGACAGTCATATGTTGCTTCAACTTTTCTATTAGCAATAAGACGTCATATCTGCCCATGGGGTCGAGCGCAGAAACTGGCTCGTCCAAGACGAGTAGCTTAGGGTTGTGGATGAGCGCCTGGGCAATCCCCAGACGCTGTTTCATCCCTCCGCTGTAACCGCTAATTGGGCGGTTCCTCGCCTCATTGATACCGCATAATTCCAAGAGTTCATCTGTCCGCTGCGCAATTGTGCGCTTGTCCAATCCATAAAGTCTACCCACCCAATGCATCCACTCGGTCGCTGTCATGTAGTTGTAAAAGGCTGGGATTTGTGGACAATACCCTACTTCACTTGTGACTTTATTGCGGTCAGTCACGACGTCGTAGCCTACTACTCTCACTTTTCCTCCGGTCGGTGCAGCCAATCCGGTTAGGATGCGGATGGTCGTCGTTTTCCCGGCACCATTCCCCCCAAGAAAACCGACACAACCGATGCCATCGACGGAAAAGGTTACGTTCTTTAACGCTTTATGGTCTTTATATTCCTTTGTGAGGCCTTCACATTCAATAACTCGCAAAGAATGTCAACCCTTTCCTCGGTTCTCTTGAGCTAGTCTTTTCTGCCTACAAAGAAATACACGATCGGACCCAAGGTGTTTATAAAGATAATGCCGAGAGCCCACGGCCATTTTTTTCCACCTGCAACGCGGTATGCTTCGCGTCGAGCCAAATCAATTAAAGCAATAACTGCTAGTATCAATTGAATAGCAATGATAGGTGCAAGAAGCTGAATATCGAACGGCATGGATAAAACCTCCAATTTTTATAGTTATTTTAAAGTTTATCATTATTTTGATAATTTTCCCACCCGCCGCCATCAAATGAGGTGACGGATGGGCTTTCATTTTTTTATTGTAAAGCTTGTTCAGGCAATTTTAGTTGGCCGCTTCTGATAAAGTAATCGAGTACTTTACCAAAAACTTCTTCGTCGATTTCCGCGCATTCAATGTCGTTTTGGCGCAGCAAGCGAGTCGTTTTATTACCTACATAGACTACACTGCCTCTGCTTGTGTGGCCGTCTGTGAACAGGTTGCCGAGCGGAGCAGCTGAGTTGGCCTCGTTTCCTTTTTCTTTCGCATCTTCTTGCACCGCTTCAATCCACTCATCCATGGTGACTCGTTCCAAAACAAATCCTCTGTTTTGAATCGCTGAAATCAGGTCTTCGTAATCGGTTGCGTTCGGGTTGAGCAAGTGGAAGTTTTCGCTCAAGCTCTGCTCGGTCATAGAGAGATGAACGATTCCTTTACTTGCAAAATCAACTGGCATCATGTCCAGATCGCCGCTCATGTCAGGAGCTTTGCCCAAATCGATAATCCCTGCTGCAATTCTCCACATCAGGTCGTCCTTCTGGCATGCTCCTGTTTCGCTGTCCCCAGTCATCCGTCCGCAACGGTAGATCGCCGCTGGAATGCCGCGTTCACGTGCGAGATTGACGAGATGCTCGGCTACCCACTTGCTCTGTGTATAACCGGAAGTGAGGACGCGACTGTTCTCTGGCATGTCCTCTTCGCGGAAGGCCATGGATTCTTCCGTTTCTTCGGATGCAAACGTGAAAATTGTTGAGACGAAATGCACAGGCTTGGTCTTTTTGGCTACAGCGAGGCGGAGGATTTCCTCAGTCCCTTTAACGTTTGCTTTCTTCAAGGCTGCGTACGGATAGACAAAGTTAACGAGAGCGCCGTTGTGGTAGAGCACATCCACTTTTTCCGCCAGCTCGGAGAACTGATCGTCGGACAGATTGAGTCGTGGCTGTGCCAAATCTCCGATTACGGGAATGATCCGATGCGCCTGCTCCTCATTCCATAACTCGTATAGCTCTAATGTTTTGCGTAGTCGTGCAATTCCTTCCTCTTCGTCAGAAGCTCGAACGAGGCAGTAAATGTCAGCGTTTGTCATCTGTAGCAGGTCACGCAACAAGAAAGCACCTAGGAAACCAGTGGCTCCTGTCAACAATGCTGCTTGGAACTGGCTTGGATCACCCACGTACGGATGTTCAGGCTGAATCGCTGGATCGAGTACGACTTCATCCTTGAGATCCTTTGCGTCGATGTCATGGGAAACAGCAGAAAGACCGTGTTTGAGAATTTCCTCGATGGTCTTTGCCATACCCGCAATTGTCGGGGTCTCGAACAGGATGCGCAGTGGTACCTCAAGCTGCAGCTCTTCGCGAATCTTGAAGATAAGCTGGGTAGCGAGCAATGAGTGACCGCCAACTTCAAAGAAGTTGTCGTGCACGCCGATTTTGTCCATTTCCAGTACGGCGACCCAGTGCGTATGCAACATGATCTCGACTGGCGTTTGCGGTGCTACGTATTCGACGCCTGATTCCGAGCGGTCGTATTCCGGCTTCGGTAGCGCTTTGCGATCCAGTTTACCGTTCGGTGTCTTCGGTAAGCTCTCCAAGATCATAAAGTGTTGCGGGATCATATAGGCTGGAAGCTTGTCAGTCAGGAAGTGGTTCAGGTCATTAGACGTACTTGTGTGATTCTCTTCGAACACGATGTACGCTACTAGACGTTTGTCTCCTTCTCTGTCTTCACGAGCGACCAGCACGACTTCCTTGACATCAGGGTGGCGTCTCAGGACAGATTCGATTTCGCCCAACTCGATGCGGTACCCGCGGATTTTGACCTGGTAATCAACACGCCCCATAAACTGAAGATTCCCATCTGGCAAGTAGCGTACGAGATCGCCAGTCCGGTACATTCTCTCCCCTGGCTCACGGAATGGATTTTGCACAAAGCGTTCCTTGGTCAGATCGGGGCGGTGGAGATAGCCGCGTGCTAAGCCTGAGCCACTGAGGTACAATTCTCCCGGCACGCCTACCGGAACAGGTTTGCGATGGCTATCTAATACAAATACTTGTGTATTGAACTGCGGTCGTCCGATTAGTGGTTCGCTGATGGCTCCTTTTTTCACGATGGAATGTGTTGAGTAAACGGTGTCCTCTGTCGGTCCGTAGAGATTAAAGACTTTTTCTACGTTTTCAAAGGTATACAATTCCTGCGCCAGCTTGTTAGAAAGTGGCTCACCGCATAGGTTCATGACGCGCACCGATGCTGGAATAGCATTCATACGCACAAGCTCCATCGCTGCTGACGGAACTGTATTGATCAATGTCACCTGATTGGCTGCTGGTAAGGCTGGCAATTGTAATGCATTTTCCGCCATGATCACTTTGCCACCCATGGTCAGTGTGGCGAACATTTCGTAGACAGACAAGTCAAAGCAGATTGACGTAGAGAACAGTACGCCACTCATCTCCTCTGGTGTGAATGTGTCGTGTGCCCACGATAGGAAGTAGATGACACTGCGATGTTCGAGTGCTACACCTTTTGGATTGCCTGTTGAACCTGAGGTGTAGATGACATAAATCAAATTGTCGGAAGTCCCAAGCTTGGTCGGGTTCTCCTCGCTTTCGTCGGCAACTGCTTCCCAATCACTATCTAGGCAGATCACTTTGGCGTGGTGCTCAGGCAGAGTTGGTAGCAGATTTTCTTGCGTTAATAGGACTGGAACCTGTGAATGCTCGATGATGTAGGCAATGCGGTCTGCCGGATAGCTTGGGTCGATTGGCACATAGGCGCCGCCAGCTTTCATTATGGCCAAAAGTCCAATCATCATCTCGGTTGTCCGCTGTGCGCAGACACCGACGAGCACTTCGGGTCCTACTCCTTGCTTGCGCAAATAATGAGCCAGCTTGTTCGCTTGTCTGTTCAATTCACTGTAGGTAATCGTTTGATCTCCTACGATGAGAGCGATGTTGTCCGGGGCTTTCGCCACCATGTCCTCAATCATTTCATAAACGCATTTTTCTTTCGAATATGGCGCTTCTGTACGATTCCATTCGGTAATGAGTCGTTGCTCCTCTTCCTCACGCATGAGCGGTAGCAAGGTGATTGACTGATCCGGGTTGGCAATGATTTCTTGCAGAAGCTTGTGGAAATGATCAAACATTCGAACGATCGTACTATGATCAAACAACGCCTTGTTGTACTCCAAGGTAGCGATGAGACCGTCTGATGTCTCCACCATGGTCACCGTCAAATCGAACTTCGAGGTGACAGCTTCCGCGCCGACGTCAAAGCTGCTTATCTGAATTTCATCGACAGGATCTACCTGCATCGGGATGTTTTGCAGAATAAACATCACCTGGAATAGTGGCGAGTAGCTCATGCTACGCTCCAGCTGCAGTTCATCTAACAGTTTTTCAAATGGAACGTCTTGGTGTGCATAAGCTCCCAGAGCAGTCTCACGAACGCGCGCAAGCAATTCGCGGAAGCTTGGTTGACCTGACATATCTGTGCGTAAGACGAGTGTATTGATAAAGTAACCGATCAACTGCTCCGTCTCTTGTTTATTACGTCCCGCAATCGGAGTTCCGACGAGAATATCTTCTTGATTCGTATAGCGGTACAACAGAGTTTGGAAGGCTGCAACCAATGTCATGAAGAGTGTTGTCGTTTCTTTTCCGCTTAGATTACGCAATGCTTCCAAGAGGTCGGCTCCAAACTGAATGGTGAGCTTCTCTCCTTCGTATGTCTGTACAGGTGGGCGTGGTCGATCTGTTGGCAGTTGCAGTAATGGTTCGCTGCCCTTGAGTTTTTCTCTCCAGTACTCGAGCTGTCCATCAAGAACCTCTCCACTTAACCATTCACGCTGCCAGACGGCAAAATCTGCATATTGGATCGGCAATTCCGTAAGTGGCGATGCCAATCCTTGACTAAACGCTTTGTAATTGGTCATTAATTCGCTCATCAAAATTCCCATCGACCAACCGTCTGCAGCAATGTGGTGCATCACGAACAGGAACACAAAGTCTTTTTCGTCAAGCTGAACCAGATTTGCACGGAGCAACGGACCTTTGGTCAGGTCAAATGGCTCGAGTGTGGCCTGCTCGGCAAGGCGTTTGACTTCTGCTTCCCTTTCAGCAGGGGCCATAGCTCGCAGATCGGTTTGGTTCATTACCCAATCGTCCTGAGGGTGAACCACTTGAACAGGTCGTCCGTCATGAACCTCAAAGCGAGTACGCAAGCTCTCGTGACGATGTATGATGGCTTTCAAGCTTTCTTCCCACGCGAATGTGTTGAGGTCTCCTTGGATACGTAGGAAGGATGGGATATTGTTGACAGAGCTTCCTTGCGTGAACTGCTCCAGGAACCACAAACGCTGCTGGGTAAATGACAATGGAAGCGGTTCTTTGCGAGATACTTTCACAATCGGCGGAGCCATCTTGATGGATGTTTGTTTGGTGAGCATAACCAGCTGTTCACTAAGCCCTTCGACTGTTGGGTATTCAAACAACGTTCGAATTTGCAGCTCTACCCCAAAGATTTCCCGCAGGCGAGAAACTGTCTGCGTTGCGAGTAGGGAGTGTCCGCCTAATTCGAAAAAGTTGTCGTGTACGCCCACTTTCTCTATGGAGAGGATTTCAGAAAAAACGTTGGCGACCATTTCTTCCACTGGTGTACGTGGAGCGACATATATGGCTGTAAGCTGGGCCCAATCGGGCGTAGGTAATGCTTTGCGGTCAATTTTTCCGTTGACCGTAAGGCGAATTTCCGCAAGCCACATGAAATGCGTCGGGATCATGTACTCGGGAAGTTTCTCTTTGAGCCAGAGCTTGATTTCGTCTGTGGCCGTCTCCTGCTCCAAAGCATTGGTCAGATACGCTACCAATCGTTTGTCACCAGGTCTAGCTTCTCGCGCAATAACGACTGCTTCTTTGATTGCTTCATGTTGTCTCAATGCCTCTGCAATTTCGCCTAACTCGATACGGAACCCACGGATTTTTACCTGATCGTCGACACGACCGATGTAGTCCACGTTGCCATCTGGCAGATAACGAACGAGGTCGCCTGTTCGATAGAGTCGTTCTCCCGGTTGACCGAATGGATTCGGAATAAAACGCTCTGCTGTAAGCTCTGGACGATTCCAATAACCACGCGACAGACTCTCGCCACCAATGTACAGCTCTCCCGGAACACCGATAGGAACTGGCTGGAGATTTCGATCTAACACGTACAGCTTGGTATTCGGGAATGGACGACCAATAGTCAGGGCATTGTCAGCGTCTGTTAAAAGAGCGATGACCGTACCAACTGTTGCTTCCGTCGGTCCGTAGCAGTTATAAAATTTTCGTCCTTTTGCATAGTGGGCAACCAGTTCACGGCTGCATGCGTCTCCTCCCACCTCAAGGCAGACTAGATCCGGGTACTCTTCAACTGGTAGTGACGCGAGTACCGAAGATGCCATCGATACCTTGCTGATGCGACGTTCACGAAGGGTGCGAACGAGGTCTGGGCCTGGTAGCAGAGACTCACGATCTTCGATGACTAACGTTCCTCCAGAGAGCAGAGCCTGTAGCATCTCAGAAATGGAAACGTCGAAACCAAATGACGTAAATTGCAGGACACGGCTGGACTCGTTTATTTCGAAGTAGTTCATGTAAGCCTGAACCATATTCATCACACTGCGATGTTCAACAGCTACCCCTTTTGGCAACCCAGTGGTACCGGATGTGTAGATGACATAGGCGAGATTAGTTGCTACGACACCGCTTTGTGCGTTTTCTACGGAAATCTGCTCGTAGAACAGTTCTTCTTCATCCAAGCAGATGACTTTCGCGTTCGTTTTTGTGAATGGCTCTGCAAGTCTCTCTTGTGTTAACACGACAGCTGCTTGTGAATCTTCCAAGATGAAGGCCATTCTTTCTTCAGGATGAGCTGGATCGATCGGGACATAGGCTGCTCCCGCTTTTAATACACCAAGAATGCCAACGATCATTTCCATGGAGCGTTCCACGCAGATCGTAACCGTCGTATCAGGTTGCACGCCTTGAGCGAGAAGCAGATGCGCTAACTGGTTGGCTCTTTGGTTCAGCTCCGCATAAGTCATGTCTTGTTGTTTATACTCAAGGGCAATATGTTCAGGAGTTTTCGCGACTTGTTGTTCAAATGCCTGATGGATGCAAAGTTCGCGTGGATACTCCTTCTCCGTGCGATTCCAACCGATGAGTACTTGCTCGCGCTCGACATCGTCTATCAATGTCACGTCACCAAGATGCATCTCTGGAGTCTTGCTCATAGTGACCATCAGTTGGGTAATTTGGTTCAAGACCCTGTCGATCATCGTGTCATCAAAACGGTTTTGTTCATACTTGAGCTTGATGGCCACTTGCTTGCCTGGCGCTGCCACCAAGGTAAGTGGATAATTCGTTTGTTCGACTGCTGCTACGTCGTGGATTTCCAAAGAAACACTGGACGAAGCTGAACTGGACTCTTCTGTTTCTTGCACTGTTGCTTGTACAGCCGGATAGTTCTCGAATACGAGTATCGATTCAAACAGCGCAGATCCACGCGGCAATTCGCTCCATCCTTGGATGTCGAACAGCGGAGTGTATTCATATTGGCGTATCTCTAACTGTCTATGCTGCAAGTCTCTCAGCCACTCTAGCACCGTCGCGTTCGGCTGCAAGGATATCCGAACAGGTAAGGTATTGATGAAGGAGCCTACAATCGTCTCAACATTGGAGAGGTCTGCCGGACGACCTGAACCTGTCGCACCAAAAATGACTTCCTCTTCCCCGCTGTAGCTTCCCAGAATCCAGCCCCACGCCGCTTGTACCACGGTATTGAGTGTTAACTGGTGTTCGCGTACGAATTTTTGCAAGTGCTCGCTTGTCTCTTCTGACAGGAGGACGCTCTTCTCTTCGTATTGCTTCGGCCCCGCGGTGACTACTGCTTTGCTCATTCCCAAGCTGGTTGGCTCGTGGAAGCCTTTTAGTTGGTTTATCCAGAAGCGCTTGGCTTCCTGCATATCCTGACGTTTCAACCAAGCAATGTACTGGGAAAACGGCTGAGGATGTCCAAGTTTAACTTCTTGGCCTTCGCTGATCGCCGCATAATAGGCAAATAGTTCATTCAATACCAAAGGAACACTCCAACCATCAAGGAGAACGTGATGGAAGCTCCAAACGAAACGATACCTTTCTTCTCCTGTTCGGAAGACAACCCATCGTGACAAAGGTACATGTGTAATATCGAAGCTTCGTCTACGGTCTTCCTCTAGAAAAGCGATAAACATCTCATCCTGTACATCCGAATGCAGATGGCGCCAATCTTCCTGACGAAGAGAAACTCTAACCTCTTTGCGTACAATTTGGTGTGCTTGATTCAAACCTTCCCAGACGAAGTGAGTTCTTAGAATGGAATGGCGGTCCATCACTTTTTGCCATGCTTGCTCGAATACCGGCACATTCAGGTTTTTGAAATCAATCGCAAATTGGACGACGTAATCCCCGCTGTCGCTTGCATACAGGGAGTGGAACAGCATCCCCTGTTGGAGCGGAGAAAGTGTATAGATATCCTCGATGTGTCGGTCAGAGCCGATATGCTTGTCGATGCTCTTCTGATCCAATTCAGCCAGAGGAAAATCAGATGGGGAGTAACCGCCAGCTTCCTCAGTTGCACAATGGGCTATAATCTCACGAAGCGCATCCATGAAGTCCTTCGCGACTGCTGTAATCGTGCTCTCTAGATGAATCTTCTCACTGTATCGCCAAGTCATATGCAGTTGTTCCCCTGCAACGACACCATTTACGTCGATCAGGTGGTGTCGCCCCGCGTCCGAACTCAGGTTGGAACCGCTGGACTCAGGTGCCCCGCCAAATAAGGAATCGCCATCGACAATTTGATCGATTTTGCCCATGTAGTTAAACAGCACTTGTGATTGAATGCGGGCAATTTCATCGACAATATTCTGATCTCCATGGAGGTAACGAAGAACGCCATAACCAAGCCCTTTGTTTGGGATCGCACGCAGTTCTTCTTTGGTCGTCAAAAGTGCTTTTCCTACGGAGAATGTTTCGTCCCATTGAAGATGCACCGGATACATGCTGGTGAACCAGCCGATGGTACGGGACAGATCGATTCTCTCTGACAACTCTTCACGGCCATGCCCTTCTACGTTTACGAAAACAGAACGATTACCCGTCCATCGAGTAAGTGACTTCGCCAAAGCGGTTAGCAGGACGTCGTTGATCTGGGTGCGGTAAGCCTGCGGGACGTTTTGCAGTAGTGCTTTGGTTTCTTCTTTGGTCAATGTAGCGCTGACGGACTTTGTCGTTGCTTCTGTATTTTCACCAGCCTCTGTCACGTCCACAGGTAGTTGTGCTGAATCGACAGAGGATTTGCTCATCCAGTATCTTTTTTCGTTTTCCAAAGCATCTGAATTCGCGTAGCGCTCCAGTTCATCAGCCCATACTTTGTAAGATGTCGTTTTCGCAGGTAGTTTCACCTCTTGCCCTGCGGCAATTTGTTGATAGGCGTTTTGCAAGTCCTCGAGAATGATGCGCCACGATACCCCGTCTATGACTAAGTGATGGGCGACGATCAATAGACGATTGCGTTGGTCTTGACCCAAATCGAAATAAATGGACTGAACTACATGCCCTTCAAACAAATTCAGACTTGCCTGCGTCTCATCTGCAATCTTTTCGATGGCCTTGAACTGCTCATCTGGTGTAAGGTGGGACAGATTTTCGATCCGGAATGGAATCGCATCACTTGGCGCATCCATCTCTTGCTCCCAGCCGAGTTCTGTCTGTGTATAGCGCATGCGTAAAGCATCATGCTGAATGAGTAAGTGCCCTACCGCTTGTTTCAGTGCTTCCTGATCAATGCCTGCCTGGATGGAGAGCAGCACGGATTGATTCCAGTGATGTCTGTTCTCCAATGGAAGCTGGAAGAACCACTTCTGAATTGGCAAGAGTGGCAATTCGCCGATAATAGGACCTTGCTCAGCAAGGATCGCTTCTTTTTCCTCTACGACCTCTGCTAATTCAGCAATAGTTTGGTACTCGAATAATTGCTTCGGAGTGAGCCTTAGACCTGATTGATTCGCACGTGACACAATCTGGATACTGAGAATCGAATCACCGCCCAGCTCGAAGAAATTATCGTGTATGCCAACTTGATCAATACCGAGAACTTCTTTCCATATAGCGGCAAGCTGTTGCTCCTTCTCTGTAGTTGGTGAGACAAATTGTCCTTCCAACTCAGGACGATTGAAATCGGGTGCAGGCAAATTTTTACGATCTACCTTGCCGTTTGGTGTAAGCGGCAGATAATTTAACGGGATGAAAAACGCAGGAACCATGTAATCAGGCAGTACTTCCTTTAGTGCTTTGCGGATGTCACTTGTGGCAATCTCCGTGTCCTCTTCTAAAACAAGGTAGGAAGTAAGACGTTTCGTTCCTTGTTGATCCGTGCAGACAGTGACCACTGCTTCTTTTACCGCAGGATGTGCGAGAATGGCTGTTTCTACTTCCCCCAGTTCGACGCGGAATCCGCGAATACTCGTCTGATCATCTGCACGACCGATGAACTCAATGTTGCTGTCCGCCAGGTAGCGCACCAAATCCCCTGTACGATAGAGACGTGCTCCTTCTATTCCGCTAAAAGGATGAGTGACAAAGCGCTCTTGTGTCAGTTCGGGACGGTTCAGGTAGCCGCGCGCCAAGGAACTTCCACCAATGTATAGCTCACCAGTGACTCCTACGGGAACAGGCTGCATACGCGCATCGAGAATATAGATTTGCACGTTGTCAATCGGACGTCCAATGGATGGTGCAAAGCTTTGTCCTGCCCCTATCGGAACGATACCAGCTGTTGCTACGACTGCGTTCTCGGTTGGGCCGTATTGGTTCACCAGCGTAAACGGCAGATTCACACTTGAATAGTGATGGAGCTTGTCTCCTCCTGTCAGCATGTAACGAAGCTTGGTATGGCTCGGCCAATCCAGAGCCAGCAAGCTCTCTGTTAAAGGCGTCGGCAAAAAGCTGAGGGTGATCTCTGAATGGATGAGCCAATCACGGAGTTTATCCGGTACGAGACGGATTTCCTCTTCTGGCAAATAAAGTGTGGACCCTTTTGTTAAATAAGGCCAAATTTCCCATACAGAGGCGTCAAATGCTGTCCCTGAGATCTGCGATGCTCGATCTGCGGACGTGACATTATATACTCGTTGATGCCAAGAAATTAGATTGAGAAGCGCGGCGTGCTCGATCTCAACCCCTTTTGGCGTACCTGTCGAACCAGAGGTGTAGATGACATAAGCAAGCTGGTTCGTCGTAGTCATCAAGTTCATGGGAGTTGTCGTACTTTCTTGGGCGATCGACTCCCAATCTGAGTCTAGGCAAATCAATTGGCTCGTACCCGCAGGGAGTTTTTCTGCGAGACTGGCTTGTGTAAGTACAATCGACATGCCTGCATCCTGCATCATGAAGGCGAGGCGATCCTTGGGATACGCTGGGTCCATTGGTACGTAGGTACCGCCAGCTTTCATGATAGCCAGTTGACCGATCAGCATCTCGATAGAGCGCTCAACGCAGATCCCTACCAGATTTTCCTGACCGATTCCCTGTTTCTGCAGATAATGCGCCAGTTGATTCGCTTTGGTATTCAATTCCGCATAGGTAATAGATTGGTCGCGTGTGAGAACAGCCGGCTGGTTGGGCATTTCATACGCGATCTGATCCACCAGTTCATGCACGCAATGCTCCTTGGAGTAGGCAACTTCGGTGTTGTTCCATTCAGTTACTACCTGCTGCTGCTCCGTTTCTCCCATCAGTTGTAGAGCGGTGATGGCTTGATTTGCGTTGGAAGCAACGGCTTTGAGCAGCTGTGTAAAGTGTTCGATCATTCTTTCTACTGTGTTCTGATTAAAGAGAGATGTGTTGTACTCGAATGTAGCGGACAGGCCTTCTGCCGTTTCAGCCATCGTCAAAGTGAGATCAAACTTGGTTGTCTCTACCTGTTGACTACCTTTTGGTGGCAAAATGCGAATCCCTTCAAGTGCTTCTACCTGAACCGGAATATTTTGCAGAACGAACATCACTTGGAACAATGGTGAGTAACTGAGACTGCGCTCTAATTGCAGCTCGTCTACGAGCTTTTCAAAGGGGAGATCTTGATGAGAATAGGCTCCCAAGGCTGTTTCCCGCACAAGGCTTAGTACCTCTCTAAAGCTAGGGTCGCCTGACAAATCTGTTCGCATGGCCAATGTGTTGATGAAAAATCCAATTAATCCTTCTGTCTCTTGGTGACCGCGTCCTGCTACAGGAGTACCGACGAGAATGTCATCCTGTCCCGTATATCGATACAGGAATACTTGGAATGCGGCGAGCAACGTCATAAACAACGTCGTACCTTCGCGTTTGCTCAAAGAAAGCAGGTTCGTCATCAATTCTTTGTCATACATCAGTGTGATGCTGTTTCCTTCATAGGACTGAACAGCAGGACGCGGACGATCTGTCGGCAAAGCGAGTAACGGTTCTGCTCCGCCCAGCTTTGCACGCCAGTAGGACAGTTGTTTTTCCAATACGTCACCTGTAAGCCATTCGCGCTGCCATGCCGCATAATCTGCGTATTGTATAGGCAGGTTGGTAAGTTGCGGTACTTCTGATTTGCTAAATGCCTCATAGCAGGTAAATAACTCGCTGAGTAGAACACCCGCTGACCAACCATCAGCGATGATATGGTGTACGTTCAGCAGAAAGATAAAATCCTGCTCTCCTGTTTGAATAATCGTCGCACGCATGAGCGGCCCTGTGACGAGGTCAAACGGCTTTTTCGCATCTTCTTTGGTCAAGCGTTGTCCTTCGTCGTCTCGTCTATCATCTGGCAGCTCTCGTATATCCATTCTGCTCAGTTTCCAATCAACCTCTGGATGAATCACCTGAACAGCTTCTCCGTTAATGTCGGTGAACGTTGTACGCAAGCTTTCGTGACGGCAGATAATCATTTGCAAACTTTGCTCGAGGGCTTCAATGTTTAGCTCTCCTTGCAAGCGAACGGCAGTTGGGATGTTGTAGAGCGCACTGTTTGGCATCAAGCGGTCAAAGAACCATAAACGCTGCTGTGCAAACGAGAGCGGCAAATGTCGATCTCGTGCAACGGGTACGAGCGGAATACTGGAGAGTCCAGATTTGTCCTCGTTCATGGTTACAATCAATTCGCTGAGTCTGTTGACTGTCGAATGTTCAAATAAAGCACGGAGCGGTAAATCTACGCGAAACGCTTCTTTTAAGCGGGAGATGGTTTGCGTAGCCAAAAGAGAATGGCCTCCAAGCTCAAAGAAATCGTCGTAGCTACCGACTCGTTCTACCGAGAGAACCTGCGACCAGATGTTGGCTACCAGCTCCTCTGTAGGAGTACGGGGGGCAACATAAATACGCTGTGTGGAAAGTTGTCCCCAATCTGGTACTGGTAGTGTTCGTCGGTCTACTTTTCCATTAACCGTGAGTGGAATCGTCTCTAGCCATACAAAGCCTGCTGGTATCATGTATTCAGGTAACGATTCTTTCAGGAAAAGAACGAGCTCCTCCGCGGTTGGCATATCTCTCTTTGCTACCAGATAAGCGGCCAAGCGTTTGCCTCCCGCTTTTTCATCACGGACGATGACCACAGCTTCATAGACGGCAGGATGCTGTCTGAGCGAATTTTCAATTTCCCCCAATTCAATACGGAAACCGCGAATTTTGACTTGATCATCCATACGTCCAAGGAATTCGAGGTTTCCGTCTTCCAGATATCGAACCAGGTCACCCGTCCGATACAGTAGCTCTCCTTCTTTTCCGAACGGATGAGTGATAAAGCGCTCCTCTGTTTGTTCTGGACGATTCCAGTAGCCGCGAGCCAAGCCTTTTCCTCCGATATACAGTTCACCTGGTACGCCGATAGGCACGGGCTGCCTATTTGCATCCAAAACGTACATCGTCGCGTTGGCAATTGGACGACCGATTGGCGGATTGCTCATTCCAGCCTGGCAACGCATCATCGTGGAGCAGACCGTTGCTTCCGTTGGACCGTAGCAGTTGAAGAACTGGCGATTCGCCGCATAGCGTGCCACAAGTTCACGGCTTGGAGCTTCTCCGCCCACAATCAAGGTGCAAAGGTCAGGCAGGTCAGCTTCAGGTAGTGCTGCCAGTACGGAAGAAACCATGGATACGGTGGTAATGCGTTGTTCTTGCAAAACCTGGATCAGTTCAGGGCCTGGCAAAAGGGACTCTCGATCCTCTATGACTAGCGTCGCACCAGCGAGTAAGGCCATCACAATCTCAGACACCGATACGTCGAAGCTAAACGAGGTAAATTGCAGGACACGACTCGTTGGCTGAATATCAAACGCATGGATCAAGGCGTGAGCCATGTTTATCACACTGTGGTGCTCTACCATAACCCCTTTTGGCTGTCCTGTTGAACCAGACGTATAAATTACGTAGGCAAGGTTATGTTCTGTGACCTTGCAAGCAACGGTAACGATAGGTTCATTCGTTACATGATTGCTGTCTATACAAATGACATTCGCCTGTGTTGCTGGCAAGATATCCACAAGAGACTGCTGGGTCAGCAAAACATTTGTTTGTGAATCCTCGATCATATAGTCGATGCGCTCTTGCGGGTATGCCGGGTCAATTGGTACGTAGGCAGCTCCCGATTTTAAAACACCGAGTATACCGATGATCATCTCGGGGGAACGATGCACGCATATGCCGACGAGTGTATCTGGTTTTACCCCTTTACTTATGAGCTGATGGGCCAGTTGGTTTGCACGCTCGTTTAGTTCCTTGTAGGTTAGTTCTACGTTTTTATAGGTAACGGCAATTGCATCTGGTGATTTCTCCACTTGTTGTTCAAACGCCTGATGAACGCACAGTCCGCTCGGATATTCCTCCGCCGTCTGGTTCCACTGAACGAGGACCTGTTCACGTTCGTTTTCGCTGATCAGCGAAAGGTCAGCAATCCGTTGCTTGGCGTTTTTGGAGATGGAGATTAGTAGTGAATGAAGCTGATCAAGAACTCGCTCAATAGATGAAAGCTCAAACTGACTCTCATCAAATTTGACTTTGATATCGATTGTTTTGCCTGAAGCTGCAACCAAGGTAAACGGATAATTGGTTTGCTCCTCGGATTGTACATCTACGATCGAAAGCTCACTCTCTCCACTACCACCGCTAGAATTACCGACAGGCGTATTTTCAAAGACGAGAATACTCTCAAACAGAGATTGTCCACGCGGCAAGTCGCTCCAGCCTTGGATTTCCACTAATGGGGTATATTCGTACTGGCGGAAGTCGGCTTGCTGTTGTTGCAGAGATTTGAGCCAATTGATTACGCTCTCCTCCGCTTTTACCTGCACGCGGACAGGGAGCGTATTAATAAACAGACCGATCATCGTCTCGACTCCAGGCAAATCGGCAGGACGTCCGGATACAGTGGCACCGAAAATAATGTCGTCCTGTCCACTGTAGCGATTCAACAGGAGTGCCCATGCGCCTTGTACAATCGTGTTGACCGTCAGGCGATGTTGACGAGCCAATGTCTGTAATGATTTGGAGATTGCCTCGGAAACGGTCAGATCTAGCTCCCGATAATTTTTCTGATCCAGGTACGGGTTTTTGTACGCTCGACCGAATGAAAGTGGCGTGGTTTCCGTAAAGCCGTGTAGATTCGTGCGCCAAAACGCCTCCGCTTGATTCAAGTCCTGCTTTTTCAGCCAGACGATGTAGTCACGGTAAGATTTAACCGGAGGAAGTTGTACAGGCTGCCCTTTGCATAGCATGTTGTACGCCGCAAACACTTCCCCGAAGACTAGCGGCATACTCCATCCGTCTATCAGCACGTGGTGTAACGTCCACGAAAAATGAAAGGTATTCCTATTTAAATGGAATAGATTTAATCTCATCAACGGCGCTTCTTCGATATTGAAACCACGTTTGCGATCATCTTTGGTAAAGGTATGAAGAAACGATTCTTGTTCGGAGGAGGAAAGATGAATAATGTCATGTTCCACCAGGGAAACCTTCAGCTCTTTCAAGACAACCTGGACGTATTCTTTTACTTTACCGCCAATAAACCTGGTGCGAAAAATAGCGTGTCTGTCTACGAGGCATTGCCATGCCTGTTCGAATAACGGAATGTTCAAGGGACCTTGCAGCTTCAAACCCATCTGTACGATATAGGCTCCAGACTCTGGTTCCAACAAGCTGTGGAAAATGAGTCCTTGCTGCAAAGGAGTAACGGGATAATACGTTTCAATGTTATTCATCTTCTCCTGCCCACTCCCATAAAAAATTTGCCATAGAGGCGCCGTGTTTGACGCCTCTATGCATTTCGTATTCATTACTTGTCTTGGATGAGATCAAGTAAGTCGGCAATCTCTTCATCATCCCAACCGAATTCGGACAGATCACTTGTAGTTGGTGTTGCGGTCTTCTCCGTCTGACCTAGCTCGATCAATTGACGTAGCGCGTTTACGTAGTAATCCGCCAAATCTTTGACCGTTTCTTTGAGATAAATCTCTTCACTGAAGGCGATCGTGACAATCAATTGTCCCCCAACGACGGAGCTACCGAAATCCAGTAGGTGCTGACGTTCTGAGTTACGATTAAAGTTGTCGCCTCTTGCTTCGTTTGCAAAGCCAAACAAGGATTCTGTGTCATCGACTGCCTGATCAAGCTGACCGAGGTAATTGAAGCTAATCTCTGCTTTTGGCAAAGACTTGAACTTTTCAGTCATTTTTTCGTTCAGGTAGCGGAGAATTCCATAGCCGATCCCCTTGTTCGGAATGCTACGCAGTTGTTCTTTGGTCGTTTCTAGCGCTTCTTTGAGAGAGGTAGTTCCCCTCGTATCCAAGAGGATGGTATACATGCTCGTGAACCAGCCCAAGGTACGGGACAGATCGACATCGTCGAAGAGCTCTTCACGTCCGTGTCCTTCTAAATGGACGAGGGAGGTTTGATTTCCAGTCCAGACGAAGATCGCTTCTGCCAATGCGGTGAGCAAGACGTCATTGATCTGAGTTTGGTAGATCGAAGGCAATTCCTGTAAGAGCACTTTGGTTTCTTCCTGCGTAAGTGCAACAGAAACCATCTTAGCGGTAAGCTCTCGGTTCTTCCCGTTCTCATAATCTTTTGGCAGCGCGTTTACTTCTGTATCGAGGCTGCTTAGCCAATAATCGGCTTCCTCTTGCAGGCTGTCCGATTGAGCGTACTCCTTCAATTTTTCAGCCCAATACTTGTAGGAGCTGGTCTTTGGCGGCAGTTGCACCTGCTTGCCATACAGCAGTTGGGTGCTGGCCTTACTCAAGTCTTCCGTGATGATGCGCCAAGACACACCATCGACTGCCAAGTGGTGTATGACGATTAGCAAGCGTCCTTCCAGTTCACTGCCCAAATCGAAGTAAACGGCACGGAGCAACGGACCCTCCGAGAGATGCAAGCTTGCCTGTGCTTCCTCCGAGATTTCCTCAATTCGCTTCACTTGCTTTTCATACGGCAAATGACCCAATTCCTCTACGGTAAATGGAATGATATCAGTCCACTCATCGTTGATTTGCTTCCATTTTCCATCTTGATGGTAGAAGCGGAGGCGGAGGGCATCATGATGTCCGAGCAGGTGATAGAAAGCTTGTCTCAAAATTTCTGGATCGATCGGTTTGACAGTGAAAAGTACAGATTGGTTCCAGTGGTTGCGATCTGCCAATTTTTGCTCGAAGAACCAGCGCTGAATCGGCAGGAGTGGTACTTCCCCTGTGACAATGCTTTGCTCGGCGAAAATGTTAACCGACTCCCCGATCGCATGTGTCAACTCGGCAATCGACTGATTTTCGAACAAGAGCTTTGGTGACAAGCGGATTCCAGATTGGGCTGCGCGGGCCACAATCTGAATGCTTAGAATCGAATCACCACCGAGTTCGAAGAAGTTATCGTGAATGCCGACTTGCTCTACTCCTAGAACCTTTTTCCATATTTCGGCCAATACTCTCTCGACAAACGTGTCTGGTGCAACGAACTCTCCATTACTCACTCTGTATTCCGGTATAGGTAATGCACGACGGTCTACTTTGCCATTTGGAGTGAGTGGCAGAGCATCCATGATTACGAATGCGGCTGGTACCATGTACTCCGGCAGTACTTCTTTGAGGTAGCTGTCGAAGTTGCCAGCTAGATCCTCTCCCCCTACTTCTAGCACGACGTACGCGGCCAGTCGTTTCACACCTGGCACATCTTCACGGGCAAGAACTATCGTTTCTTTGACAGAAGGGTGAGTGTACAGGGCGGTTTCAATCTCGCCCAGCTCGACACGGAAACCACGGATACTCACCTGATCGTCGGCACGACCGATAAACTCGATGTTGCCGTCCGGCAGATAGCGGACAAGGTCTCCTGTGCGGTACATTTTTGCCCCTCGAATGTGAGCGAACGGATTTTCGACGAAGCGTTCTTGTGTTAGATCAGGACGTTTTAAATACCCGCGACCCATGCTGTTTCCTGCGATGTACAGTTCGCCTGCAACACCGATCGGCACCGGTTGCAGCTTTGCATCAAGAACGTATACTTGCACATTGGCGATTGGTCGTCCGATTGTTGGTGCAGCTATCTGACCAGCTTGTACAGGAACGATGCCTGCTGTAGCTACGACCGCATTTTCCGTTGGCCCATACTGATTTACCAATGTAAATGGCAGATGAGCCGATGGATAGTGATGCAGTTTGTCACCGCCTGTCAGCATGTAGCGCAAATCTGAATCGGTCGGCCATTCAACAGACATCAAGCTCTCTGCTAATGGCGTTGGCAGGAAGCTGATGGTGATTCCTGAGTCGACGAGCCAATCACGCAGTTTTTCTGGTAAGAGACGAATCTCTTCTTGTGGCAGATACAACGAAGCTCCAGCCGTCAGATACGGCCAGATTTCCCAGACAGCAGCATCGAAGGCTGTTCCGGCGATTTGTGATGCTTTATCTTCTGGTGTGACGTTGTAAGCGTGCTGGTGCCAATAGATGAGATTCAATAGAGCGCGTTGCTCGATTTCCACTCCTTTTGGTGTTCCGGTAGAACCGGAGGTGTAAATGACATAAGCGAGATTGTTCGTTGTCGTCGTGATTTCGGGTGATTCCGTGCTCTCACTGGCAATCAAATCCCAATCGATATCGAGACAAATAAACGTTGCTTCACCTGTTGGCAATGCTTCAAGCAAGCGCTCTTGGGTCAATACGATGGGCATGTTCGTGTCATCCATCATGAAGGCAAGGCGCTCCTTTGGATAAGATGGATCCATCGGAACAAATGCGCCGCCTGCTTTGAGAATCCCTAGTTGGCCGATAAGCATCTCGACGGACCGTTCGACGCAAATACCAATGAGAGTCTCTGACGTAACCCCCTGTTGTTGCAAGTAGTTCGCCAGTTGATTCGCTTTCGAATCCAGCTCTGCGTAGGTGAGCGAGCCTTCCTTAGAGGCGACTGCCAGTTGATTCGGCATTTTCCTTGTCATTTCGGCGACTAGCTCGTGTACTGTCTTTTCATATGTGTAATTTGCAGCTGTGTTGTTCCACGCAGTTATAAGCTGTTCACGTTCATCCGGACGAAGCAATGGTAGAGCCATGATCGATCGATCAGGTTGGGCGGCGATTCCCTCCAGTACATGATGGAAATGATTTACCATTCGCTCCATCGTTGTTTGATCGAACAAATCTGTATTGTAATCAAACGTAGCGATCAGGCCGTTTGGCGTTTCTGCCATAGTCAAGCTGATGTCGTATTTGGACATCACTTCTTGGCTTTGGCTTTCAAACGGAGCAATCTGAATGCCCTCCAGTTCATGCGTCTGCATTGTGAAGTTTTGCAGAGCGAACATGACTTGATAGAGCGGCGAATAGCTTAGGCTACGTTCCAACTCCAGTTCATCTATTAACTTTTCAAAGGGCAGGTCTTGATGGGTATATGCTTCCAGTGCAGACTCGCGCACTCTTGCCAATAGTTCACGGAAGGTTGGAGCGCCAGACATATCGGTTCTCATCGCCAGCGTGTTGATGAAGAAGCCAATTAATGACTCTGTTTCTTGTCTATTGCGTCCAGCAACCGGACTTCCGACGATAATGTCGTCTTGACCGCTGTAGCGATGAAGCAGGATTTGGAATGCCGCGAGCAAGGTCATAAAGAGCGTGGCGCCTTCTTGTCGGCTGAGCGTGTGTAATTTTTCCACAAGCTCAGTTGGGAAACTCGTCGTGTATAAGGCTCCATGATATGTCTGTACAGGTGGACGCGGACGGTCTGTCGGTAAGGCCAATAGTGGCTCACTGCCACTCAGTTTGGCTTTCCAGTATGCGAGTTGTTGCTCCAGCGCCTCTCCTTGTAGCCATTCACGCTGCCAAGCTGCAAAGTCTGCATACTGTAGTGGCATATCGGTGAGTTGCGGCGTCTCTTCCTTGCAGAGCGCTTCATAAATCGCAACCAGCTCTCGTATGAAAATGTTCATCGACCAGCCGTCAGATACGATATGGTGCATATTTAGCAGGAAGACGAAATTCTCTTCGCCAATCTGGATGATCGTGGCCCGCAGTAACGGTCCTGTACTCAGGTCAAATGGCTTGGTTGCCTCTTCTCTCTCTAGGCGATGTACCTGGGTGTCACGCTCTTCTTCTGGCAGATCACGCAAATCAATCTTGCCCATGTTCCACGCGATTTCTGGGTGAATGACTTGTATCGCTTCCCCGTTGATGTCAGTGAAGGTTGTTCGCAAGCTCTCGTGTCGTTCGATGATCATCTGCAAACTGCGTTCCCATGCATGTATGTTGAGTTGTCCTTGCATCCGCATGGCAGACGGGATGTTGTACAATGCGCTGTTCGGCATTAAGCGATCCAGGAACCACAAGCGTTGTTGTGCAAATGAGAGCGGTAGATGCTGGTCGCGAGAAACGGGTGCGAGTGGAATGCTGGCAACCTTTGATTTGGCTTCCAGTAGTCCGGTTAACTTTTCGCTCATTTGTGCCACGCTAGGATTTTCGAACAAGGCACGGAGTGGTACTTCCACACCAAATGTTTCTTTCAGGCGGGAAACAGTTTGGGTAGCTAAGAGCGAATGTCCACCCAGTTGAAAGAAGTCATCGTGGATTCCAATACCCTCAACGGAAAGAACCTGCGACCAAATATGGGCAACGATTTCCTCTGTCGGTGTACGCGGTGCCACATATTCCTCCTCTGTCTCCCCTTGTCCCCAATCCGGTGCTGGAAGGGCGCGGCGATTTGCTTTCCCATTGACCGTGAGTGGAATCTCTGCCATCCATACGTAACCTGTAGGAACCATGTACTCCGGTAGGGTCTCTTTCAGGTAGTGGATAAGCTCAGCATCACCCGCTTGTTGTTCGTTTGTTGCAACGAGATAAGCCGCCAAACGCTTGTCTCCTTCTCGATCCTCACGCACAATAACGACGACATTTTGAACGCCTGGATGCTGTCTGAGTCTATTCTCGATTTCGCCCAGCTCGATTCGATAACCACGAATTTTGACTTGGTCGTCGATTCGTCCGAGGAATTCGAGCTCCCCGTCTTCCTTATAGCGAACCAGGTCCCCAGTCCGGTAGAGGTGTTCTCCTTCCTTGCCGAACAGATGATTAATAAAGCGTTCTTTCGTAAGCTCAGGACGATTCCAGTACCCTCTGGCTATTCCTTTTCCACCGATGTACAGTTCGCCTGGTACACCTATTGCCACAGGTTGCTGGTATGCATCCAGTACATACACTTCCACATTGGCGATAGGTCGGCCGATTGATGGATTTTGGCCGTTATTCTCACAACGTACGAGAGTAGCCGTGACGGTTGTTTCTGTTGGCCCGTAGCAGTTAAAGAACTGGCGATCCGTGGCGTGACGGGCAACAAGCTCACGACTTAACGCTTCCCCACCGACAATCAGAGTCTTCAGGTCTGGCAAATCTGCTTGTGGCAAGGCCGATGCTACAGAGAAAGCCATTGTCACAGTCGTAATGCGTTGTTCCTGCAGGACTTGGATCAACTCCGGACCAGGTAAAAGTGATTCGCGATCCTCAATGACGAGCGTGGCACCAGCGAGTAGGGCCATAGCGATCTCGGAGACAGAAACATCAAAGCTAAATGATGTGAATTGCAAAACCCGGCTCGTCGGATCGATTTGGAACGTATGGATTAGGGCATGTGTCAAGTTGATAACAGAGTGGTGCTCGACCATTACTCCTTTAGGCAATCCGGTTGATCCAGACGTATAGATGACGTAGGCGAGATGATGCTCATTGACGCCGCTATCCACGTTTGTGGTAGGCTCATCTGCCAGTTCATCGCTATCAAGGCAAATGACCTGTTTAGAATGAACTGGTAACATGTCTTTCAGCGATACTTGCGTCAACAAAATGTTCGCTTGCGAATCTTCGATCATGTAGGCAATGCGATCTTGCGGATGCGCTGGATCAATAGGCACATATGCAGCGCCTGCTTTCATCACACCGAGGAAAGCGATGATCATCTCAAAAGAACGCTCGACGCAAATGCCAACTAGCTTATCCGGTTGTACACCGCGTGCAATCAGCCTGTGTGCCAACTGATTTGCACGGTTGTTTAGCTCGGCATAGGTCAACTCCATCTTTTTGTAGACGAGTGCAATAGCATCAGGTGTCTTTTCCACTTGTTTCTCAAATGCCTGATGTATGCAAAGCTGGGTCGGATAATCCACGCTTGTGTCATTCCATTCGACTACTACCTGCTGGAGCTCGCTTTCACTGATCATCGACACCTCTGCGAGGCACTGTTCAGGTTTTGCCATCATGGATTCGAGCAAGTATGACATCTGGTGCAGGACACGTTCGATATTTTCAGACGCGAATCGGCTTTGGTCGTATTTGATCTTAAGGATGAACTCTTTACCCGGACCGCAAACGACGGTGATTGGATAATTCGTTTGTTCCATCGTCTCCACGTCAGATAACTGCAGCTGATTATGTTCATCTTTTACCGATTCACCAATCGGGTAGTTCTCAAAAATGAAGATGCTCTCGAACAGGGCAACATTACGCGCTAGTTCACTCCAGCCTTGGATGTCAACCAACGGTGTGTACTCAAACTGGCGAAGTTCGACTTGATGTTCTTGAATCTCGCGTAGCCATTCCCGCACCGATTTGTTCGCATCGATCAAAACACGAATTGGCAGGGTGTTGATGAAGAGACCTACCATTCCCTCTACGGTAGGCAGATCAGCCGGACGACCGGAAACTGTTGCACCGAAGACGACATCATCCGTTGCGCCGTATCGGCTCAGGATGAGAGCCCATGCCCCTTGGACAAGCGTATTTAATGTCAACTGATGTGTACGGACAAAGGCTTGCAAACGCGAAGTCATTTCTGCCGATAAACGAATTTCTTTCTCTTCGTACACTTTCGGCAGATTTTCCCTGCCGCCTGAGTGGTTACTCATCGCTAATGGTGTAGACTCGTGGAAGTCTTTAAGCTGTTCACGCCAAAAATGTTCGGCAGCTTCCAAGTCTTGGCGCTGTACCCAATCGATGTACGCAGAGAATGGTTGGACGAAGTTGTACGAAACCTCTCTATCTTCTGCTATGGACACATAAGCACTAAACCAGTCTTTTAGTACAATGGGGACACTCCAACCATCAAGCAATACATGATGAAAACTCCAAGTGAAGCGGTAAATTCCATCACGTAAGTGGAACAGTGTCCAACGCATGAGTGGTGGTGAAGCAATCTCGAAATTCCGTCTACGGTCAGCTTCTAGATAGTGAGCCAGCTCCGTTTTTTGCTGCTCCGTCGTCAAATGACGAAGGTCGATCTTTTCTACAGATGCTTTTACTTGTTTGCGTACAATCTGATGAGCCTCTAAACCTTCCCAAACAAAGTAGGTACGTAGAATCGGATGACGATCCACTACCTTTTGCCACGCCTGCTCAAACGCATCGACGTGCAAGCCCTCCATCGTCATGGCAAAGTGAACAATATAGTCTCCCCCCTCTTGCTCGTACAGGGAGTGGAACAGCATGCCACCTTGCAATGGACTGAGTGGATAGACGTTTTCGATCAGGCGATCCTGTCCCAGATGCTTATCGATAGTACGTTGATCCATTCGCGCTAGAGGGAAGTCAGATGGCGTATAGCCGCCTGCTTCTTCGGACTGGCAGTGCGCAATGATCTCGCGCAAAGCTTCCAGATAGTTGCAAGCAAGCTCTTGAATCGTGCTTTCCTCGTGAATGTTTTCGCTATATATCCATGTGACATGGAGTTGTTCTCCGGTTATGACACTATTTACATCAATCAGGTGTTGACGTATGGTGTCTTTCCCTAGATTGGAGCCTCTTGATTCTTGCGCCATGCCAAATCTCGATTCGGCTTGAACGATCTGATCAAACTGTCCGAGGTAGTTGAAGCTGATTTCTGGTTTCGGCTTTTCACCTAGGAATTTTTTCAACTCCTCATCCTGACTGAGGTATCGGAAAATGCCGTATCCGACACCTTTCTTTGGAATGTGACGAAGCTGTTCCTTGACTGCTTTTAAAGCGTCACCCCACGGCTTCGAAGGTTCAATCGAAAGCTGTACCGGGTACATGCTCGTAAACCAGCCAACCGTGCGAGATAAGTCTGCTCCTTCGATAATTTCCTCGCGTCCGTGCCCTTCCAGATGAACGGAAACGATCTTTTCACCTGTCCAACGATTCATTGCTTTAGTTAAAGCGGAAAGCAACACATCATTGATTTGCAGGCGGTAAGGCGAAAGCGTATCTTGCAACAACGCGCGAGTTTCTTCAATGGTAAGCGCAAGACTGACTTGTTTGGAGGTTGCATCTGTGTTTTGACTTGGCTCGAAGGCACGGTCAATTGGAAGTGGACTCACTTCATTGCTCAGGCCCAACCAGAACGCTTTTTCTGGCTCGAACGCTTCGGAATTCGCATAGGATTGCAATTGTTCTGCCCATGACTTGAATGAAGTCGTCTTCGCTGGGAATTGCACCTCTTGATCGTTTACAAGTTGCTCGTAAGCAGTTTGCAGATCCTCTAGCAAAATGCGCCAGGACACACCGTCTATCACCAGATGGTGGGCAACAATCAGCAGACGACCAGGTTGGTCCGCTCCAAGATGGAAGTAGACAGCTTGGAAAACGGGTCCCTCACTCACATGTAGACTTGATTGCACCTCGCTTGCGATTTGTTCCAGACGATCGGCGTGTTCTGCTTCTAGAACAGCGGACAGGTCCACACTACGGAATGGAATGGTCTCAGGACGTCCCTCCATATGTTGGGTCCAGCCTTGCTCCGTTTGGTTATAACGCATACGTAATGCGTCATGATGTGTGAGCAAACTCTCGATGACACGCTCTAGAACAGTCAGGTCAACGGGTTGTTGAACCGTCAAAAGCAAGGATTGGTTCCAATGATGGATCGACGGTTGTTCAGTCGTGAAGAACCACGATTGAATTGGCGTGAGCGGCACCTCTCCCGTCAAAACGCCTTGTTCTGCTTGGATTTTTCCTGTTTGTATGCCGCCAGTCGCTGCTACGACACTTGCCAGCTCCGCGATGGTTTGATTTTTCAAGAGCTGTTTCGGTGTCAAGCGAATTCCAGCCTGATTGGCTCGAGAAACAATTTGGATACTCAAGATGGAGTCTCCACCCAGTTCGAAAAAGTTGTCATAAATACCAATCTTGTCAATGGCTAGCACTTTTTTCCATATGTCTGCAAGCGTAGCCTCAATAGCAGTTGTCGGAGCTGCAAAACCGGCTTCTGTTTCTCTGTGTAATAAATCAGGAACAGGCAATGCTTGTCGATCTATCTTACCGTTTGGGGTCAGCGGCAGGTTACCCATGATCACAAATGCAGCTGGCACCATATACTCAGGCAGCTTTTCCTTTAGATAGCTACGGAAGTCACTTGCTTGAATCTCTTGTTGTTCTCCAAGTACGACGTAGGCAGCGAGTCGTTTTACGCCCGGAATATCCTCACGTACGAGTACGATGGTTTCATTTACCGCTGGATGCGTGTACAGAGCCGTTTCAATTTCACCCAGTTCGACCCTGAATCCTCGAATGCTCACCTGATCGTCTGCACGACCAATGAAATCTATGTTTCCATCTGGCAGATAACGAACCAGGTCTCCAGTTCGGTACATGCGCGCTCCCGGTTTTTGTGAGTATGGATTGGCTACGAACCTCTCTTTGGTTAGATCAGGGCGGTTCAGATAGCCCCGCGCCAAGCTGTCTCCTGCGATATAGAGCTCTCCGGCTACACCAATCGGCACTGGTTTTCGCTTTTCATCAAGGACGTATACCTGAACATTGTCTATTGGACAACCGATTGATGGTGCGAATACATGAGTAGCTTCTGTCGGAACGATACCTGCTGTGGCGACAACCGCGTTTTCAGTTGGACCGTATTGGTTCACAAGAGTAAACGGCATTGTGGCTGGTGGGTAATCATGTAGCTTGTCGCCCCCTGTGAGCATGTAGCGGAGCTTCGTATTGATAGGCCATTCCAAGGTAAGCAATCTTTCCGCCAATGGCGTTGGCAAAAAGGTGATCGTGATACCCGATACAACAAGCCAATCTCTGAGTTCCTCAGGTACAAGACGAATTTCTTCAGATGGGAGATAAAGTGTTGCTCCCTTTGTTAGGTACGGCCAGATTTCCCAAACAGATGCATCAAAGGCGGTTCCTGCGATTTGGGAAGCTCGATCATTTGAATTTACGCTGTACGACCGCTGGTGCCAGGAAATGAGATTTAACAAGGCGGCATGTTCGATCTCTACCCCTTTTGGCGTTCCAGTAGAGCCAGACGTATAGATGACATACGCTAGATTCTCCGTTGTCATTGCCATGTTCGGTGCCTGACTGCTCTCTTCCGAAATGATAGGCCAATCACGATCCAAACAGATGAATGATGCAGTTCCTTCCGGCAATCGCCCTAACAGTCGTTCTTGGGTTAAGACAACTGGCATATTAGCATCTTTCATCATGAAAGCCAGACGCTCTTGTGGATACGCCGTGTCCATTGGGACATAAGCACCGCCAGCTTTGAGTATTCCCAATTGACCGATGAGCATATCAATGGAACGTTCTACGCAGATACCGACAAGTGTTTCGGAGGATACTCCCTGTTTTTGCAGGTAGTTCGCTACCTGATTCGCTTTGGCATTCAGTTCTGCATAGGTGATCTGCCCTTCTTCGGAAACAACTGCTAATTGATTTGGCAACTCTTGTGCAATCCGTGCAACCCTTTCATGCACGCATGTTTCACGTTCAAAAGGTACATTCGTATCATTCCATTGAAGGAGAAGTTGCTCCTTTTCCCTATCGCTCAAGAGAGGTATGGCTGTGATCGGTTGTATCGGATTTACTGAAATTGCCTCCAGCAGGTTGGCAAAATGGTTCCCCATGCGCTCGATCGTTGCTGGATCAAAAAGATCGGTGTTGTACTCGAATGTTGCGATAAGTCCATCAGGTGCTTCTACGGTGGTCAAGGTGATGTCAAACTTAGCGCTTACGCCCTCCTGACCTCTGTGGAAGGGCTCGATGCGAATCTGTGACAATTCTTGTACTTCCATCGGGATGTTTTGCAGTACGAACATCACTTGGAACAACGGTGAGTAGCTTAGGCTTCGTTCCAGCTCCAGTTCATCTACCAGTTTTTCAAACGGCAGGTCTTGATGCGCATAAGCTTCCAGTGCGGTCTCGCGTACTTTTGCAAGCAAGTCTCGGAAAGTTGGTTCCCCAGACATATCCGTACGCATTACCAAGGTGTTAATGAAGAAACCAATAAGTGACTCCATTTCCTGTCGATTACGTCCTGCAACCGGACTTCCGACGAGGATGTCTTTTTGACCACTGTAGCGATAGAGCAGGGTCTGAAAGCCAGCTAGCAAGGTCATGAATAAGGTTGATCCCTCTTCACGACTGAGCGCTTTTAGATCGGCAAGCAGTTTTTCTGGAAGCCGAATCGTATGCATCGCCCCATTATGGCTCTGTACCGCAGGGCGTGGACGATCTGTCGGCAATCTCAGAAGTGGTTCTGCATCGCCTAATTGATTTTTCCAGTACGCCAATTGTTGCTCCAATACCCCACCTTGTAACCAATTTCGCTGCCATGTGGCATAGTCTGCATATTGCAGCGGCATTTCGGTAAGCTGTGGTGTTTCTCCAGCAGATAACGCTTCGTAGATAGAGACTAACTCACCCATGAATACACTCATGGACCAGCCATCCGCAATGATGTGGTGTAAATTGAACAAAAATACATACGCTTGTTCATCCATACCAATCAGTTTTGCGCGCAATAACGGGCCTTGGTTCAGATGAAACGATTGTTCTGCATCTTCTATGGCGAGACGCAATGCTTCCAGTTCTCGCTCTTCTTCATTCAAGTCTCGTAGGTCGATTCGTCCCAGGTTCCACTCGATCTTCGGGTGAATGACTTGAACTGCTTCTCCATTGATATCGGAAAAAGTTGTTCGCAAGCTCTCATGACGTTGGATGATCATCTTGAGACTGCGTTCCCACGCCTCGACGTCTAGCTCACCATTCAGACGAACAGCAGATGGGATGTTGTATACGGAACTGTCTGGCAACAGCTTGTCTAAAAACCACAAGCGTTGTTGCGCAAACGAGAGCGGCAAGCGTTCATCACGCGACACAGGCACGAGCGGAATGTCAATGAGACCCGCTTCCCCTTGTAACAATGCCGAAATTTTTTCGCTAATCGCAGCCGTTGTCGGATAATCAAACAGCGTACGAAGCGGCATGTCTACGCCAAAAGCTTGACGCATACGGGAAATCGCTTGGGTAGCTAGGAGGGAATGTCCCCCTCGTTCAAAGAAATCGTCGTGAATCCCGACTTGCTCAACGGAAAGCACCTGTGTCCAAATGTTAGCCACTATTTCTTCTGTTGGTGTGCGAGGTGCGACATACTCTTGTTGTATGGTTAAAAGTCCCCAATCCGGTGTAGGCAGTGCCCGGTGGTCTACTTTCCCGTTGACCGTAAGCGGAATAGCCTCCATCCAGACTATGCCTGCTGGTATCATGTAATCTGGCAATGTCTCTTTCAGATAGAGAGCGAGCTCCTCTGTAGCTGGCTTCTCTTCACCCATTGCAATCAGATAAGCAGCCAAACGATTTTCTCGTACGGTAATGATCGCTTCCCGAATCGCATCGTGCTTTCTCATTGCGTTTTCGATTTCGCCTAATTCGATGCGGAAGCCGCGAATTTTCACCTGATTATCGATACGTCCGAGGAATTCGAGGTTACCGTCTTGCAGATAGCGCACCTGATCGCCTGTGCGATAAAGACGTTCGCCTTCCGTTCCAAACGGATGAGCGATAAAGCGTTCCGCTGTAAGCTCTGGACGATTCCAGTAACCGCGTGCCAAGCCTTTTCCACCAATGTACAGCTCACCTGGTACGCCTATAGGGACAGGCTTCAGATTGGCATCTAGTACGTAGATGGTCGCATTGGCGATGGGGCGGCCAATTGGCGTGTTCGTCAGATTCGTATCCATCAGCATGAACGTGGTGCCGACGGTTGCCTCCGTTGGTCCGTAGCAATTGAAAAATTGACGATGATTTGCATAGCGAGTGATGAGCTCATAGCTTGGCGCTTCGCCACCGATCACTAATGTTTTCAGATCAGGTAGGTCGGCGTCAGGTAATGCCGCAAGTACAGCGGGCACCGTCATCACTGTTGTGATTTGTTTTTCTTGCATGACAGAGATGAGTTCAGGGCCTGGCAAGAGCATTTCCCGATCCTCGATGACTAAGGTCGCACCCGAAATCAATGCCATGACGATCTCAGCTACAGATACGTCGAAGCTGAACGAACATAACTGCAAGACACGGCTAGACGGCTGGACTTGGAACAAGTCGATCAGGTAATAGGCCATATTCATCGCACTATGGTGTTCGACCATTACGCCTTTGGGCAAGCCAGTGGAACCAGATGTGTAAATGACATAAGCAAGATTTTGTTCTGTCATCCCAGTTACTGCATCGTCTACAGGTTTATTCTCCAGAACATTACTATCAAGGCAAATTACTTGAGCCTTCGTTGTAAGCAAATGGTTTGCCAGAGATTGCTGGGTCAACACGATGTTTGCCTGCGAATCCTCGATCATGTAAGCAATACGCTCTAGCGGATGTGCCGGGTCGATAGGAACATAGGCGGCACCTGCTTTCATGACACCGAGAATCCCGATGATCATCTCAGGAGAGCGCTCGATGCAAATACCGACGAGTGTATCTGGTTGCACGCCTTGGGCAAGGAGATTATGCGCCAATTGGTTCGCTCGCTGGTTCAGTTCGGCATACGTCATTTCCATCTCTTTGTACATGAGTCCGATCGCATCTGGCGTCTTTTTTACTTGGTGCTCAAAGGCTTGATGAATGCAAAGCCCGGTTGGATAATCCACCTTCGTTTCGTTCCACTCGACCAAAACCTGCTCTTGTTCGATCCCGCTAATCATGCGCACATCAGCCAGAAGTTGATCAGGATTTGCTGTCATCGATTGGAGTAGGAGATTCATTTGCTCTAGGACACGTTCGATACGTACATGATCGAATCGGCTTTGATCAAAAACGATTTTGAGGACAAATTCTTTGCCAGGCCCACATACTACGGTAAGTGGATAGTTTGTTTGCTCCGCAGAGTCAATATCAGAAATCTGAATACGGTTGTCCACTTCTTTTACAGACTCGTCAATCGGGTAGTTCTCAAAGATAAAAATACTTTCGAACAGAGAGGTGTTACGCTCGAATTCGCTCCAACTCTGGATGTCAACCAGCGGCGTGTACTCATATTGGCGAATCTCCAATTGCATTTCTTGCAATTCACGCAACCATTCCCGAACGGTTTTGCTTGGATCGAGTGTGATTCGAACTGGAAGCGTATTGATGAACAGACCAACCATATTTTCTACACCGTGCAAATCGGCTGGACGTCCTGAACCAGTTGCTCCGAATACGACATCTGCTTCACCACTGTACGCTCCGAGGATCATGCCCCACGCACTTTGTATGAAGGTGTTCAGCGTTACCTGATGCTGACGGGCAAATGATTGCAGATGTTCGGTAAACTCGGGCGAGAATCGGATAAGGCGCTCGTCGTATGTTTTTGGTTCACCAATGGATTGGAGAGCTTGTCCGAGATTGATTTGTGTCGGCCCGTATATCCCTTTCAAATGGTTGCGCCAGAAGCGTTCCGCAGCTTGCAAGTCTTGACGCTGGATCCACGCAACATACTGGGAAAAAGGCTGTACAGCCCCAAGCTGAATGTCTCTGCCATCTGCTAGCGCTAGATAAGCGGCAAACCAGTCTTTCAGGACGAGCGGCAAGCTCCAACCGTCCAGTAATACGTGGTGGAAGCTCCAGATAAAGCGATACGCTTCGTTGCTCATCCTGAACAAAGTCAAACGCATGAGAGGTGGTTCTGTCATCGAGAAGTTCCGCCTACGATCCTCTTCCAAAAATGCATCTAACGTTGCTTTCTGCCTATCAGTCGGTACATGTCGCAGATCTCTTTCATCAACTGTCACCCGTACGTGCTTGCGGACAATTTGATGTGGATTGACTACTCCATTCCAGATAAAGGAGGTACGCAGAATAGAATGACGATCGATGACTTTTTGCCATGCTTGTTGGAGTGCATCGACTTGCAAATGATGGAGCGTCATGGAGAATTGAACTACATAGTCTCCGCCCTCTTGTTCGTACATTGAATGGAAAAGCATTCCTTCCTGCAACGGCGTCAGTGGATATATGTTCTCGATGGCGTGATCTCTACCCACATAGGTGTCGAGTGTACGCTGATCCAGACGAGATAACGGGAAGTCAGAAGGAGTATAGCCCCCCGCTTCTTCGGAGCGGCAATGTGCCATAATCTCACGCAAGGCGTCCATATAATCACGAGCAACTGCTTCCACCGTATTTTTCTCGTGGATGTTTTCGTTGTAAAACCAAGTGATATGCAGTTGTTCTCCGGAAATGACGCTGTTGACATCGATTAAATGCGCGCGAATGGAATCAGGTGCAAGATTCGAGCCTCTCGATTCAGCAGCCATGCCAAACGTAGCGTTTGACGAAACTACCTGATCAAACTGGCCGAGGTAGTTGAAGCTGATCTCTGGCTTCATTCGAGACTTCAACTGCTCTTTCAGCTCGTCATCCTGACTTAAGTAGTGCAGAATACCATAGCCGATTCCATTTTGCGGAATGGCTCGAAGCTGTTCTTTGACCGCTTTCAGCAATTCACTCCACGGTTTCGTCTGATCAAGTGTTAGCTGTACAGGATACATACTCGTGAACCAGCCAACGGTGCGGGATAAATCTGCTCCTTCCAAAATATCCTCGCGTCCATGCCCCTCGAGATGGAACGATAACGTCTGCTCCCCTGTCCAACGGTGCATCGCTTTTGTTAAGGCAGTGAGTAATACATCGTTTATTTTCAAACGGTAAGGAGAAAGTGTTTCCTGCAACAGGGCACGAGTTTCTCCTGTATTTAAAGAGAATGTTACTTGTTTGGTTGTCGCTTCCGTGTTCTGACTCGGCTCATAAAAGTGATCAATCGGGATCGGGCTTACCTCATGATCTTGTTTGAGCCAGTACTCTTTTTCTTGCTGGATGGCGTCCGAATTGGCATACTCGACTAATTGCTCTGCCCACATCTTGAACGAAGTCGTCTTTGCTGGCATTTGTACGTCTTGGCCGTTTGCTATTTGATCATAGGTATGTTGCAGGTCCTCCAGCAAAATACGCCACGATACACCATCAACAACTAGGTGGTGAATGACGAGCAACAGTCGGCCAGCTTGCTCTTCGCCCATGTGAAAGTACACAGCTTGTACGACGGGACCTTTTGTGATACTTAGGCTCGCTTGTATTTCTTGGGAGATTTCCTCCAGCCTGGACTCCTGTTCCTGTTTCGTGAGGTTAGATAGATTCACGCTACGGAATGGAACGTTCTCTTCAAGACCTTCCATCATTTGTGTCCACATAGCGTCATGATGTGAAAAGCGCATTCGCAACGCATCATGATGGGCCAGTAGGCTTTCGATTGTTTGCTCCAGCACAACAAGGTCTACTGGTTGCTGAACAGTCAGAAGTAACGACTGATTCCAGTGGTGCAGCGACGGTTGATTGGAGTCAAAGAACCATTTTTGGATGGGAGTGAGCGGTACAATTCCAGTAACAGTGCCCTGCTCATTTTTCCATGTTGTATCTGTTGTTTGGCTCAAATCAGTAACAACGCGTAGCAATTCTGCAATGGTTTGATTTTCAAAAAGTTGCTTGGGTGTGAAACGAATTCCGGAATGATTGGCCCTTGCGACAATCTGGATACTGAGAATGGAGTCGCCGCCCAATTCGAAAAAGTTGTCGTAGATGCCGATGTTCGCAACACCCAGTACACTTTTCCAGATTTCCGCCAATTTCATTTCCAGTTCCGTTGCAGGTGCTACATAACCGCTATCCGCCTCATTTCGGGAATAGTCAGGGATTGGTAGCGCCCGGCGATCCACTTTTCCGTTTGGTGTCAGCGGGAAGCTGTCCAACTTCACGAAGGCGGATGGGATCATGTACTCTGGCAACTTATCCTTGAGATAGGATCGCATCTCGATGTGATTAACCTCTTTTTCTTCTGCAAAAACGAGGTAGGCGGCTAGGCGCTTATCTCCAGGAGTCTCCTCTCTCACCATGAGTAATGTTTCTTTTACAGCCGGGTGGCTCTGCAACACCGTCTCGATTTCGCTTAGCTCAATGCGGAAGCCGCGGATTTTTACCTGGTTGTCGATCCGACCGATAAACTCAATCGTGCCATCAGACAAATAACGAACCAAGTCACCAGTACGGTACAGGCGAGAACCTCCTTGTGGGTCAAACGGATTCTCCACAAACCGTTCTGCGGTTAACTCCGGATTGTTCAAATAGCCAAGAGCGAGACCATCTCCGCCGATATATAATTCGCCTGCTGCACCCAGAGGGACAGGTTGTTGATGTTTGTCCAATACGTACACCGTAGTATTGCTGATCGGTTGGCCGATTGGGAAGGAGTTGACGCCTTCTGGAAGCTCCGTGACGGGATTGCAGCAAGTAAACGTCGTGTTTTCCGTCGGGCCATATCCGTTTATCACCGTGATACCGTCAAGCAAAAGTACCTTGCGTACATGTGACGCGGAGACAACATCCCCACCGACAAGTAGTTGGCGCACACCGCGCAAGTACTCCACTTTGTGGTCAACCATGACCGTAAACAGACCAGCCGTCAGCCAAAGTGTCGTCACCTTGTGATTCTGAATCGTCTCTCCCAGTTCATCGAGTGACGGCTGATGTGGCGGCATCAACACCAGCTTCGCTCCGTTTAACAGCGCCCCCCAAATTTCAAAGGTAGCAGCATCAAACGATATGGTAGAGGATTGCAGAAATACGTCCTCTTCCGTAATGGTCACGTAGTTCGTGTTTTTGATCAGGCGAACAATCCCGCGATGGACGACCAGGACTCCTTTTGGTGTACCGGTTGAACCAGATGTGTAAATGACGTAGGCGAGGCTGTCAGCGGTTATCTCTACTTGGGGTGCAAGTGTGCTTTCTTTTGTCCATTTTTCCCCAGCATGGTCGAGAGAGAGAATGGTAAGCTCTCGTTCTTGCCAATTTTCAGACAAATGCTCCTGAGTCAATAAAATGGAAATCTGGGCATCTGCCAGCATGAAAGCAAGGCGCTCTTGCGGATACGCAGGGTCGAGTGGCACATACGCTCCACCTGCTTTGAGAATCCCGAGCATACCAACAAACATATCTAACGAACGCTCTACGCAAAGTCCGACAAAAGTACCCGTTTCTACTCCTTGCTTTTGCAAGTAGTTGGCAAGCTGATTGGCTTTTGCCTCCAACTCGGCGTAGGTCAACTGTTCTTCCCCCGCAACGATAGCGATACGATCTGGATATTGGGCCGCTGTTTCGGCAAACAGTTGTGAAACGGTTTTATCCCGAGGATAGTCGCTCGTTGTGTTGTTAAGCTCTACCACCTGTTGATTTCGTTCGCTCTCCCTCAAAAGATCAAGTTTTTCAATCGACTGTTCTGGTTGGGCGATGATAGCCTCAAGTAGATTTTGCAAATGTCCAGTCATTCGCTCTATCGTCGATCTGTCAAACAAGTCTGTATTGTACTCAAAGGAAGCCACAAGTCCGTCTGACTGCTCTCTCATTGTCAATGTGAGGTCAAACTTGGAAGTCGTCAAATGTCGCTCAGAATCCAATGGTGTGAGCTCAATGCCAGACGTTACTGCTTCCTCCAGCGGGAAGTTTTGCAGGACAAACATGACCTGGAACAACTGCGAGTAGCTGAGGCTACGCTCTAGCTGTAGCTCATCGACCAATTTTTCAAAAGGTAAATCTTGATGTGCATATGCCTCCAAAGCAGTTTCGCGAACGCGTGCCAGTAATTCTGTAAATGTTCCGTCTCCTGTTACGTTGGTTCGGAGTACCAAAGTATTGACGAAGAACCCAATCAAATTCTCAGTTTCTTGACGATTGCGTCCAGCTACGGGACTTCCCACAACGATGTCTTCTTGACCACTATAGCGGTATAAAAGGATTTGGAATGCAGCCAGCAACGTCATAAACAAGGTAGAATTGGACTCCTGGCTAAGTACTTTCAATTTACCGAGCAAGTCCGCAGAAAAGGTCTTGGTGTAAATGGCTCCTTTATAGGATTGCACAGCAGGGCGCGAACGGTCTGTCGGCAGTGCGAGAAGTGGTTCTGCTCCACTCAGTTTTTCTTTCCAATAAGTAACCTGTTGTTCTAAGATTTCGCCTTCCAGCCATTCACGCTGCCATGAGGCAAAATCCGCATATTGAATCGGCAGCTCTGCTAGCTCTAGTGTTTCTTGTTTACTGAAGGCTTCATAATTGGCAAGCAATTCGCGATAGAATATGCCCATCGACCAACCATCAGAGATGATGTGGTGCATGTTGATCAAGAAGACATATGCGTGATCATCTGTTTGGATCATCGTCGCGCGTATCAGGGGTCCTTGTCCAAGAGAAAAAGCTCGGGCCGTCTCGGCTTCAGCCAATTGCTCTATCTTTTGTTCTTTCTTTTCAGCTGATAGATCGCATAAGTCCAGAATGTCCATTTTCCAGTCCATATGCGGATGAATCACTTGTATGGATTGTCCGTCTATTTCCTGGAATGTGGTACGCAAGCTTTCGTGCCGCAAAATGATCGCCTGTAAGCTCTTCTCCCATGCCACTACGTCGAGTTCGCCTTGCAAGCGAAGGGCAGATGGGATGTTGTACATCGGACTTTCTGGCATGAATTGATCAAAGAACCACAATCGCTGTTGGGCAAAAGACAACGGCAGATTACTCTGTCTTGACACAGGCTGAATCGATCCACCTATCGCTTTTCTCTCTCCCGAATGAAGTGCTGCTCCCTGTTCACTCCATGCTGCAATGGTCGGATGTTCAAAAATGGAGCGCACCGTCTGCTCTATTCCAAACGCCTCTCGTAGGCGTGAAATGACTCGTGTCGCCAAGAGTGAATGTCCACCCAGCTCGAAAAAGTTATCGTGAATCCCCACTTTTTCGACTACAAGCACCTGCGACCATATGTTGGCAATCAGCTCTTCTACCTGATTGCGCGGTTCCATGTAGCCTTTTTCGGAAGCTGGATTTGTCCATTCCGGTTCCGGCAGTTGTTTGCGATCGATTTTACCATTTGCTGTCAAAGGCATCGCATCAAGGAAAATATAAAATGATGGCCTCATGAATTCTGGTAACTTCGTTGTTGTCCATTCACGCAAATCAGAAGTTTCGAGCGTGTTATCTCCTGAAACGGTAAGATACGCCGTTAAATGCTTCTCGCCCGGCTTCATCTCACGGACCATGACGACAACTTCGTTCACAGACGGATGCAAGCCGAGTGCTGCTTCCACCTCACCTAATTCGATGCGGAAGCCGCGAATTTTTACCTGATTGTCGATGCGACCGATAAACTCAATCGTGCCATCAGGCAAATAACGAACCAAGTCACCGGTACGGTATAAGCGAGAACCTCCTTGTGCATCAAACGGATTCTCCACAAAACGTTCTGCGCTTAACTCCGGATTGTTCAAATAGCCAAGAGCGAGACCATCTCCACCTATATATAATTCGCCTGCTGCACCCAGAGGGACAGGTTGTTGATGTTTGTCCAATACGTACACCGTAGTATTGCTGATCGGTCGGCCGATCGGGAAGGAACTGACGCCTTCTGGAAGCACCGTGATGGGATTGCAGCATGTAAACGTCGTGTTTTCCGTCGGGCCATATCCGTTTATCACCGTGATACTGTCAAGGGAAAGTACCTTGCGTACATGTGATGCGGAGACAACATCCCCACCAACAAGTAGTTGGCGCACGCCACGCAAGTACTCCACCTTGTGGTCAACCATGACCGTAAACAGACCAGCCGTCAGCCAAAGTGTCGTCACCTTGTGATTCTGAATCGCCTCTCCCAGTTCATCGAGTGAAGGTTGATGTGGCGGCATCAACACCAGCTTCGCTCCGTTTAACAGCGCACCCCAAATTTCAAAGGTAGCAGCATCAAACGATACGGTAGAGGCTTGCAAGAACACGTCCTCTTCCGTAATGGTCACGTAGTTCGTGTTTTTGATCAGGCGAACAATCCCGCGATGGGGAACCAGCACTCCTTTTGGTGTACCGGTTGAACCCGATGTGTAAATGACGTAGGCAAGACTGTCGGCGGCAATCTCTACTTGGGGAGCAAGTGTGCTTTCTTTTGTCCATTTTTCCTCAGCATGGTCGAGATAGAGCATGGTAAGCTCTTGTTCTTGCCACTTTTCAGACAAATGTTCCTGTGTCAATAAATTGGAAATCTGAGCATCTGCCACCATGAAAGCAAGGCGCTCTTGCGGATACGCAGGGTCAAGTGGCACATACGCTCCACCTGCTTTGAGAATCCCGAGCATACCAACGAGCATATCTAATGAGCGTTCTACGCAAAGCCCGACAAACGTACCCGTTTCTACTCCTTGCTTTTGCAAGTAGTTCGCAAGCTGATTGGCTTTTGCCTCCAGCTCGGCGTAGGTCAACTGTTCTTCCCCCGCAACAATGGCGATACGATCTGGGTATTGGGCCGCTGTTTCGGCAAACAGTTGTGGAACGGTTTTATCCCGAGGATAGTCGCTCATGGTATGGTTTAGCCCAACTAGTAGATGCAGTCTTTCTTCTTGACTGAGAAAAGAGATAGAGGACAGACGTTGTTTCGGATTCTCGACGATTGCTACAAGAATGGATGCCATTTGGTCAAGTGTCCGTTCGATTGCCGCCTGCTCAAAGCGGTCTGTCCTATATATCATTTTGATGCTAAATTGCTCGCCCGGAATCCCGACAATCGTGAGCGGATTATCGACTTCTTGGAAGTGCTGTACCTGAGAGATGGAAAATCCGAACTCCTTCTCGTCCCCTTCTCCCAGCGGATAGTTCTCAAATACGAAAATACTTTCAAACAGTGGTAGTCCACGGGGTACATCCGTCCAGCCCTGGATGTCTACCAATGGAGAGTATTCATATTGTCGGACTCTAGATTGCTGGTCCTGTAACTCTTTGAACCACTGATCCAACGTTTGCTCAGGATCGATGTTCGTTTTCATCGGCAACGTGTTGATAAACATTCCGATCATCTGCTCTACACCTGGCAGATCACTTGGACGCCCGGAACCAGTTACCCCGTATACCACGCTTTCTTCTCCGCTCAAACGGCTGAGGAGAATGGCCCATGCCCCTTGCACGATGGTATTGATCGTAACCTTATAAGTTCGAGCTAATTTTAAGAGGTCTTTCGAGACTTCATTAGTCAAGGCTCGAGTCGATTCATGTACCCCTTTTTCCTGCTCTGAACCTCTTAAGGGAGAAGATTCAAAGGGAAGAGGCGTGGGACTCTCGACGGACGCTAGGAACTCGCGCCAGAACTTTTCGGACACCGTCTTGTCCTGACGGCGAAGCCAGGAGATATAATCTTTGAATGGCTTTGGCTGTGGAAGTCTCAAGTCCTTGCCTTGGCAGTACGCTTCATAGAAATCGAGGACTTCTTGAAAAAGAATCGGGCTGCTCCATCCATCCAAGAGCAAATGGTGGAAGGTCCAGATGAACTGGTGCACATCTTTGGCCTTTTTGATGACAGTGACTCGCATGAGTGGGGCTTCGCTCAAGTCGAAGCCCTCCTCTTTTTCTTGTTGCAAAAACGATGTCAGCATGGTTTCTTGCTCTTCACTGGTGTGATGTGACCAGTCATCCTGTTGTATGGAAAAAGGAACACTTTCGAAGACGACCTGAAGCGGCTTCTCTACCTCTTCCCAAAGGAATCCAGTACGCAAAATGGAATGTCTTTGAACCACTTTATTCCAGGCTTTTTCAAAGTTGACGATATCGAGCTCGCCTGTAAGAATGGCAATGTTCTGCACCATATAAGCTGAACCCTCAGAGTACAGCGAATGGAACAACATCCCTTCTTGCAGCGGGGATAAGGTGTATAGATCAGTAAAATCCCCCATTGGATTAATTCCCCTTTCTTTTCTTCAGCTTGGAGAGAACCTTGTTTAACGCCGCCTGACTCAAGTCTGCATCCTCGAAGTCTTCGACTCTATAGCTTTGTTTCTCCGCTTGTATCAGTGAACGCAGGATTTCCGTGAAATGATGGGCGAAAGTCTCGACGCTCGCTTCGCTATGCAATGTCTCGCTGTATAGGAAGCTTAGGTTCAGCTTGCCTCCTGTGACTGCCCCTACCACATCAATCAGATGAGCCCGTCTATTGTCTGGACTGATGTTGGATCCTCTTTCTCCTGCCGCAAATCCAAACAGGGAATCTCCATCTCCCGCCTGATTGAATTGTCCCAGATAGTTGAAGCTAATCGGTGGCTGCGGAATAGCCGCTAGCTTTTCGAACACTTCGCTATCTTTCGTCAGGTAGCGCAGGATGCCGTATCCAAGGCCTTTGTTAGGAATTTGTTGAAGCTTCTCTTTGACTCTTTCCAGCGCATTTTCCTGAGACATGCTCTGATCCAGTCGAATCAGGAGTGGATACATAGACGTAAACCAGCCGACCGTGCGGGAGAGATCGACCTCCGCGAACAATTCTTCTCGACCGTGACCTTCTAGGTTGACTAGTAGGGCTTGTTCTCCCGTCCATTTGGCGTGTGCAAATGCTAACGCGGTTAATAGAACATCATTGATTTGCGCGCGGTAACGGGACGGTACTTTTTGCAGCAGGGTTTCTGTCTCTTCTTCCTCCATTGAAATCGTAATCGTCCGGCAGTTTCCTTCTGTGTTCAACTCAGTATCATCGAGTGGCGTTGTAATGGACATCATCTCGTCTGCTGCAGCTGTCCAGTACTCCTTTTCAGCGACAATACGTTCAGAAGATGCGTACTCATTCATTTTTACTGCCCATGCCTTGTAGGAGGTTGTTTTTGCTGGCAATTGAATCTCTGTTCCCTCAGCAGCCTGCCTATATGCCGTTTGCAAGTCTTCGATCAGAACTCGCCACGATACACCGTCTACCGCCAAATGGTGAATGACAATCAATAAACGGCCCGGTCGATCATAGCCGAGATCGAAATACACGATCTTCATGAGCGGTCCGTTTTCCAAATCTAGGCTCGCTTGTGCTTGGTGTGAAAGTTTTTCGATTCTTCTCATGTGCTGAGCTGGCGAGATCATGCTCAGATCCTCCACGATGAGCAACACTTCCGATTCGACTTCTGCGTGTGTTTGCTTCCACTGTCCATCTGTGTAGGTATAACGCAGACGGAGCGCGTCGTGGTGAGTAAGCAGGTGGGTAATGGCTTGCTCCAGATGCTCTACGTCCAGTTGTTCGTTCACTTGCAGGAGCATCGATTGGTTCCAGTGATGTGGTGTTGGTTGCTCTTGCTCGAAGAACCATTTTTGGATCGGCAATAGTGGAGCTTCACCTGTCACCATTCCTTGCTCTGCTTCCATTTTCGTGCTTTGGCCTGCAACCTTTGCCAACTCTGCAATCGTTTGATGGTCAAAAAGATTCTTCGGAGTTAGATGGATGCCAGCTTTGTTTGCACGCGCGACGATTTGAATGCTGAGAATGGAGTCGCCCCCAAGCTCAAAAAAGTTATCGTGAATGCCGATGCGATCCATTCGCAGAACGGCGCACCAGATCTCCGTCAGTCTTTGTTCGACTAGACTGGTAGCCTGTGTAAACGAATCAACAGTTTGGCTGCGATCATAGACAGGGACTGGAAGTGCTTTTCTGTCTACTTTTCCGTTTGGCGTAAGCGGCAATTCATCCAGCATGACGAAAGCAGATGGCACCATATAGTCCGGAACATGTGCTTTGAAGTGATGGCGCAGTTCGGCTGTGTCAACCTCTTGTTCGGCTTCCTTGACCGCATAAGCAACGAGCTGTTTCTTGCCTGGTTCATCTTCGCGGACAATGACTATGGATGCGGCAAGAGCTGGATGTTTAGCTAAAACGGACTCTACTTCACTCAGCTCAATGCGGAATCCACGGATTTTTACCTGATTGTCCATTCGGCCGATGAACTCGATCAGACCCTCTGGCAGGTAACGAACCAAGTCACCAGTCCGATAGAGTCGTGCCTGCGGATCGGTTGAGAACGGGTTTGGTACAAAGCGCTCTTCCGTCAAATCAGGACGATTCAAATATCCTTTTGCCAGACCATCTCCGCCGATGTACAGTTCACCTGTTACACCAATCGGGACGAGCTGCATTGTGCTATCCAGTACATACACAGTCGTATTCTTGATGGGACGGCCAATCGGGAAAGAACTGATCGTCTCTGGCAACTCCGTGACCGGATAGCAGCAGGTGAATGTCGTGTTTTCCGTTGGACCGTATCCATTGATAATCGTTACTCCCTCGATTTCCAACGCTTTTCTTACGTGGGGAACCGAAACGACATCTCCACCAACGAGCAGTTGCCGAACCCCCGTCAGGTACTCTTTATGATGATCCACCATCAATGTGAACAGTCCCGCCGTCAACCAAAGCGTCGTAACCTGGTGAGTCTGAATGGCTTGACCCAGTTGTTCCAGGGAAGGCAGATCAGGCGGCATCAGCACCAGCTTTGCCCCATTCAGCAAGCTACCCCACATCTCAAAAGTCGCCGCATCGAAAGATACTGTCGATGCTTGCAGGAAAACATCCTGATCGGTGATCGTCACGTAGTCGGTTTCTTTGACGAGACGGACAATGCCGCGATGGATGACAAGCGTTCCTTTTGGCAACCCGGTAGAACCAGAGGTGTAAATCACGTAAGCGAGACTTTCCGCTGTGGTTTCAATGTCAGGTGCCAGTTCGCTTTCTTCAGCAATCATCGCCCAGTCGCGATCCAGACAAATCACGGTATGCTCTCCCGATGGGACTGACGGTAGAAGTTGCTCCTGCGTGAGCAAAACAGTGACTTGTGCGTCGTCCATCATGTATGCCAGACGTTCTTTCGGATAATCCGAATCGAGCGGTACATACGCCCCACCAGCTTTGAGAATCCCGAGCACCCCAATCAGCATTTCGAGAGAACGCTTCACGCAGATACCGACGAGTGAGCCTGAGCGAACGCCTTGTTTTTGCAGGTAGTTGGCCACTAGGTTGGCTCGTGTCTCTAACTGGGAGTAGGTGAGACTCTGATCTCCCGATACCACTGCAATGGAATTCGGGTAAAGCATTGCGGTCTGCTGGAACAATTCATCCACGCGTTGATCCCGTGGGTAAGCCGTCGTGGTGTCGTTCCAATCCACCAGCAGTTGCTCCCGTTCTGCCTGAGGTAAAAACTGCAAGTGGGTAATAGTCTGCTCCGGCATCTGAACGATGGCTTCGAGTAAGTGATGGAAGTGCTGTGACATACGCACAATCGTCGTTTCATCAAACAGCGCTGTATTGTACTCAAATGTTGCGATCAATCCGTCTTGTTTTTCCGCCATCGTCAACGTTAGGTCAAACTTGGCCGTGACGAGGTGTTTGTCCATATCGAATTCCGACACGCGAATGCCAGCTTTTTCGTCTAAATCTAGCTGGAAGTTCTGGAGGACAAACATCACTTGGAACAGCGGCGAGTAGCTGAGACTACGCTCTAACGCCAGTTCATCGACCAGTTTTTCAAAAGGAAGATCTTGGTGGGCATAGGCTTCTAGCGCCGTCTCTTTCACTCTTGCCAGTAAGTCACGGAATGGTGGGTCCCCTGACATGTTCGTGCGGAGCACCAATGTATTAATAAAGAACCCAATCAATTGTTCCGTCTCTTGTCTGTTGCGTCCTGCGACAGGGCTTCCGACGAGGATGTCTTCCTGTCCACTGTAGCGGTGGAGCAAAGTTTGGAAGGCAGCCAGCAAGGTCATGAACAGCGTCGATTCTTCTTTACGGCTAAGTGTTTGTAATTTGTCGAGTAGTTCACCTGCGAGCGTCGTTGAGTAAATCGCTCCCTCGTACGTTTGTACAGCAGGACGTGAACGGTCTGTCGGCAAGGCGAGAAGTGGTTCAGCACCACTTAATTTTTCACTCCAGTAAGAAAGCTGTTCGTCTAAAACCGAACCTTGGAGCCACTCGCGTTGCCAAGCTGCGTAGTCAGCATACTGCACAGGTAAATCACCCAATGCTGGTATGGCGTTTTGGCTAATCGCTTCGTAGGAGGTGAACCATTCGCGAATGAATACACCCATCGACCAACCGTCAGAAATGATGTGATGCATGTTCAGAAGGAAGACTGTTTCTTGCTCGCTTATACGAATCAAGGTGGCACGGAACAACGGACCTTCGCTCAGCTTGAATGGCGTAGCTGCCTCTATTCCTGCCAAACGCTGTGTTTCTGCTTCTCTCTCGTCCGCTGGTAACTCACGCAAGTCGATGACACGTAGAGACTTTTCTTGGTAAGGGTGAATCATTTGCACAGCTTGCCCATCCTCGTGGCTAAAGGTTGTCCGCAAGCTTTCATGGCGCTGGATCAGTACCTGCAAGCTCTTGTTCCAAGCCTCGATATCCAGATCCCCGTGTAATCGCATCGCTGACGGGATGTTATACAAGGCGCTGTCTGGCATCAGACGATCCAGGAACCACAGGCGCTGCTGCGCAAAGGACAATGGCAGATGACCTTCTCGTGAAACTGGTACGATCGAAGCTCCTGTTGTTTCTTGCAAAAAGCTTCCGAGTGCTTCGGACAGTTCTGCAACGATCGGATTTTCGAAAAGCGTACGGATAGGTACTTCTCCTGCAAACATGTCACGAAGACGGGAAATGACCCGTGTCGCTAAGAGAGAATGCCCGCCTAGCTCGAAGAAGTTGTCATGAATCCCGACCTTTTCGATACCGAGCACTTGTGACCAGATCGTGGCGACCTGCTCCTCCTTTTGGTTGCGTGGCGCTACATACTCTTGTCTAGAAGCTATCTGCCCCCACTCCGGCTCTGGCAGTTGCTTCCGGTCGATCTTGCCGTTCGGTGTGAGTGGCATAACGTCCAGCCAGACAAAGACAGATGGAACCATAAACTCCGGCAATTTTGCTTTTGCCCAGACGGCTAAGTCAGTGGCTTCTTCCCTACTGTCCTCTTTTGTCGTCACATACGCCGCCAGACGTTTGTCACCCAGCTTGTCTTCTCTTGCCGTCACCACGGCTTCCTTGACAGCTGGATGGGTTCGAAGGACAGCCTCCAGCTCTCCCAACTCGATCCGATAGCCACGAATTTTCACCTGATGGTCAATGCGTCCCAAATACTCGATTTGTCCATCTGGGAGATAGCGGACCAAGTCGCCGGTGCTGTACATCCGTGCATGCGGGTCAGCGTGGAATGGATTGGATAAGAATCGTTCTGCTGTTAGCTCTGGACGATTCAGGTACCCACGAGCCAATCCTTCACCACCAAGATACAGTTCCCCAGGTAAGCCCATCGGTACAGGTTGCAGGTTGGCATCGAGAATATACGCTTGTGTGTTGGACAACGGACGGCCAATCGTTGGTTCTGACGTGGCGCCTTTGGTGACCTGTACATACGTGGAGTAGGTCGTGTCTTCAGATGGACCATAAAGATTAAAGACTTTTTCCACATGCCCCAGTGCATATAGACTTTGCACCAATGTGTTTGGTAGCGGCTCTCCAGCTAGGTTGACCACTCGTACGGTCGACGGGATTGCGTTCATCCGCACCAGTTCTTTTGCCGCAGAGGGAACGGTATTGATTACTGTCACTTCGTTGACTGCTGGCAAACTCGGTACATGCAAGGCGTTGTCAGCCAAGATGACTTTCCCGCCGTAGCTTAAGGTCACGAATATTTCATAGACAGATAGATCGAAGCAGATGGAAGTGGAAGCGAGCACCCCACTCATTTCTTCCGCCGAAAAGACGGTTTTCGCCCAAGCGATGAAGGCAATAACACTACTGTGCTGAATGGCTACCCCTTTAGGAAGACCTGTCGAGCCAGAGGTGTAAATGACATAAGAAAGGTTAGTCGGTACCGCCAAATTTGGCAGATTCTCTTCGCTTTGCTCTGCGATAGTCTCCCAGTCACGATCTAAGCAGATCACTTGAGCTGTATGTTCGGGCAGCATCGATAGCAAGCTGCCTTGTGTCAACAGGATCGCCGCTTGCGAATCCCCCAGCGTATAGCCGATTCTCTCTTGTGGATACGCGGGATCAATCGGTACGTACGCGCCACCAGCTTTAAGAATACCCATCATCGCTACGATCATTTCAGTTGTACGTTCCATGAGAACAGCGACCAAGACCTCTGGGCCTATCCCTTTCGCCCGCAGATAGTGAGCCAACTGGTTTGCTCGGCGGTTCATCTCCGCGTACGTCAGTCTTTCTTCTCCGACGATTAAAGCCTCCGCATCTGGTGTTGCGACTACTTGTGCTTCAAATAGCTGGTGTATCGTGGTGTCACGAGCATAATCCGTTTCCGTTGCGTTCCATTCCACTAACAGCTTGTGGCGTTCCTCGTCCGTAATAAATGAAAGTGTAGTCAGCGGCTGTTCCGCTTGAGCAGTTAGGGCATGTAGCACCTGAGACATCTGTTCCAATACTTTCACAATCACTTCCGTATCAAAACGTCCTTGCTCATAGATCAATTTGAGAACAAGCTGATCGCCAGGAGCCGCCACCAATGTCAATGGGTAATTGGTTTGCTCCACTGCTTGGACTTCACTCAGCGACACTTCCGAATCTGACTCCTCGCTGGTGCTATTCAAGTAGTTCTCAAAAACGAGAATACTGTCAAACAACGATTGTCCATGTGGAACCTGGCTCCAGCCTTGGATGTCTACAAGTGGTGTGTATTCGTACTGGCGGATGTCTAATTGAGTCTTTTGCAATTGTTGTAACCATTCCTGTATCGTTTGGCTTGAGTCAAACAGGACACGGACAGGTAACGTATTAATAAAGAGTCCTACCATGTTTTCCACTCCTGGCAGCTCTGCTGGTCGACCAGAAACTGTCGTTCCAAAGACAACATCGTCTGATCCGCTGTAACCGCTCAGGATGAGTGCCCATGCCCCTTGCACCAACGTATTTAGGGTCAACTGCTGCTTGCGGGCAAAAGCTTGCAGATGGGCCGTTACTTCCTTGGATAAGTAAACAGTTCGATCTCTGTAGACTTTAGGTTGTATGGCATGACTGCCTGCTTTTCCCATAGCAAGTGGTGTTGACTCGTAGAAGCCTTTTAACTGCTCGCGCCAATAGCGCTCTGCAACTTGTTTATCTTGCTTATTGAGCCATGCGATATAGCGACTAAATGGTTGGACTGCTTCTACTTTTTCTTCTTCGCCTTTATAGATCGCATGATAACTTGCCTGCCAATCTTGCAAGACAAGTGGCATACTCCAGCCATCTAGCAAGATATGATGGAAGCTCCATAAGAAGCGATACGTATTTTCGTTCGTGCGAAACAATGTCCAACGCATCAATGGCGCCTGATTAAACGGGAAGTTTCGCACCCGGTCTTTTTCCATGTACGATTGGATTTCAGCTTCCTGCTTATCGACAGCCACATGGCGTAGGTCGATTTTTTCTACGCTTACTTTTACTGGTTTTCGAACGAGTTGATGCGGTTGTTCCAAGCCCTCCCAGATAAAGGAGGTACGAAGAATCGAATGTCGGTCAACTATTTTCTGCCATGCTTGCTCGAATGCTTCCAAGCTAATATCTCGCACTGTCATGAGGAACTGTACAACATAATCGCCACCCTCTTGTTCATACAGGGAGTGGAACAGCATCCCCTCTTGCAGTGGAGTCAGCGAGTATACACTTTCGATTTGACGATCCGAAGCAATGTATTTGTCGATAGACTGCTGATTTAGATTAGCCAGCGGGAAGTCTGACGGTGTATAGCCCATTTCTTCTGCCGATTGAGTGTAAGACATAATCTCCCGCAGTGCTTCCATGTAATCATCAGCAACGGCAGCAATCGTCTGTTCGTCATGGATGTTTTCGTTGTACAACCAGGTGACGTGTAGCTGATCCCCTGTAACCGCACTAATGATATCTAGCAAGTTCTCTCGAATCGCATCAGGGGCAAGATTGGCTCCACTGCATTCAGGCGCTATGCCAAACGTAGAGGAAACCGCCACGGACTGATCAAATTGCCCAAGGTAGTTGAAGCTGACTTGCGGTTTCGGTTGGGCGTTCAGTTGGCATTGTAGTTCAAGATCATCACGTAGATAGCGCAAAATTCCATAGCCAACACCCTTATTTGGAATCTGGCGGAGCTGTTCTTTGACTGCCTTTAGCGTATGCCCCCAAGATTTTTCTCGCTCGATAGAAAGCTGTATCGGGTACATACTTGTGAACCAGCCAACCGTATGGGATAAATCTGCCCCTTCGATAATTTCCTCGCGTCCATGTCCTTCCAGAAGTACGGCCATCGTCTCTTTTCCTGTCCATCGATTCAGCGCTTTTGCTAAGGAAGCAAGCAATACGTCGTTGATTTGCAGACGGTAGGAAGAGAGCGTTTCGTGAAGTAAGTTGCGCGTCTCTTCGGCAGTTAGTGTAAGCGTAATCTGTTTCGTGAATGCCTCAGTGTTTTGAGCTGGCTCATACGTACGGTCGACAGGAAGTGGATCCACTTCATACGTTTGATTTGCCCAAAAGACTTTTTCCTTTTCGAGCACATCAGAGTTGGCATAAACGTGTAATTGTTCAGCCCATGCCTTAAACGAGGTCGTTTTTAATGGGAATTTCACCGCCTGACCATTTACAGCTTGCTCATAGGCCAACTGCAAGTCTTCCAGCAAAATGCGCCAGGATACCCCATCGACTACCAAGTGATGAATAACCAACAGGAGTCGTCCCGCGCGTTCTTTTCCAAGGTGGAAGTACACTGCTCGGAACAATGGGCCTTCTGTGATGTTGAGACTTGCCTGCTTCTCGCCTGCAACTTCTTCCAATCGCGCGAATTGTTCCTCTGGTGAGATACCAGACAAATCAACCAAATGGAAAGGTACAGGTTCGTCCAAGCCCTCGATGTGTTGTGACCATAAACCGTTGTTGTTGGTATAACGCATGCGCAATGCATCATGGTGTGCAAGCAGCTCGGTAATGGCACACTCCAATGCGTTCGTATCAACCGGTTCCTCGACTGTCAACAAGAAGGATTGATTCCAGTGATGGATAGACGGTTGATTTGCGACAAAGAACCACTTCTGGATTGGCGTAAGCAACACATTTCCGGTCACGATGCCTTGCTCCGCCAGTTGAATAGCGTTTTCCCCGTTTCCAGTTGTTGAAACGAGAGCTGCTAGTTCAGCGATTGTTTGGTTTTCAAAGATCTGTTTAGGTGTAAGACGAATCCCTGCTTGGTTAGCCCGAGAGACGATTTGAATACTCAGGATCGAGTCTCCCCCGAGTTCGAAGAAATTGGAGTTGATACTCACTTCTTCGATTCTGAGAACGTCTTGCCAAATCTCAGACAATTTGCGCTCGATAAAGGTATGTGGTGCAACATACTGCCCATCACTTGTGTTTGCATAGTCAGGTTTTGGCAGGGCCCGACGGTCTACTTTCCCGTTTGGCGTAAGCGGCATTTCATCCAGCATGACAAAAGCAGATGGCACCATATAGTCCGGAACATATGCTTTAAAGTGTTGGCGCAGTTCGGCAGTGTCAACCTCATGCTCGGCTTGCTTGACTGCATAAGCGACGAGTTGTTTCTTGCCCGGTTCATCTTCGCGGACAATGACTACGGATGCGGCAAGAGCAGGGTGTTTGGCTAATACTGCCTCTACTTCACTCAGCTCAATGCGGAATCCACGGATTTTTACCTGATGATCCATTCGGCCGATGAATTCGATCAAACCCTCTGGCAGGTAACGAACCAAGTCACCAGTCCGATAGAGTCGTGCCTGCGGATCGGTTGAGAACGGGTTTGGTACAAAGCGCTCTTCCGTCAAATCAGGACGATTCAAATATCCTTTCGCCAGACCATCTCCGCCGATGTACAGTTCACCTGTTACGCCAATCGGGACGGGCTGCATTTTGCTATCCAATACGTACACGGTCGTATTCTTAATAGGACGGCCAATCGAGAAAGAACTGATTGTCTCTGGCAACTCCGTGACCGGATAGCAGCAGGTGAATGTCGTGTTTTCCGTTGGACCGTACCCGTTGATAATCGTGATCCCTTCGATTTCTAAAGCTTTTCTAACGTGAGGGACCGAGACGACATCTCCTCCAACGAGCAATTGCCGAACCCCCGTCAGGTACTCTTTGTGATGATCCACCATCAGTGTGAACAATCCCGCCGTCAGCCAAAGCGTCGTAACCTGGTGCGTCTGAATGGCTTGTCCCAGTTCTTCCAGGGAAGGTAGATCAGGCGGCATCAGCACCAGCTTTGCCCCATTTAGCAAGCTGCCCCAAATCTCAAAGGTTGCCGCATCGAATGATACTGTCGATGCTTGCAGGAAAACATCCTGCTCGGTGATCGTCACGTAGTCGTTTTCTTTGACGAGACGGACAATGCCTCGATGGATGACAAGCGTTCCTTTTGGCAACCCGGTAGAACCAGAGGTGTAGATCACGTAAGCGAGACTTTCCGCTGTGGTTTCAATGTCAGGTGCCAGTTCACTTTCTTCGTCAATCATCACCCAGTCGCGATCCAGACAAATCACGGTATGCTTTCCCGATGGGAATGCCGGCAGAAGTTGCTCCTGCGTGAGCAAAACAGTGACTTGAGCGTCGTCCATCATGTATGCCAGACGTTCTTTCGGATAATCCGAATCGAGCGGTACATACGCCCCACCAGATTTGAGAATCCCGAGCACCCCAATCAGCATCTCGAGAGAACGCTTCACGCAGATACCGACAAGTGCACCTGGGCGAACGCCTTGTTTTTGCAGGTAGTTAGCCACTTGGTTGGCTCGTGTCTCTAACTGGGAATAGGTGAGACTCTGGTCTCCCGATACGACTGCAATGTGATTCGGGTAAAGCATCGCGGTTTGCTGGAACAATTGATCCACGCATTGATCCCGTGGGTAAGCCGTCGTGGTGTCATTCCATTCCACCAGCAGTTGCTCCCGTTCTGCCTGCGATAAAAACTGCAAGTGGGTAATGGTCTGCTCCGGCATCTGGACGATGGCTTCGAGTAAGTGATGGAAGTGCTGTGACATGCGCACAATCGTCGTCTCATCAAACAGCGCTGTATTGTACTCAAAGGTTGCGATCAATCCGTTTGGTCTTTCCGCCATCGTCAACGTCAGGTCGAACTTGGCCGTGACGAGGTGTTTGTCCATATCGAATTCCGATACGCGAATGCCAGCCTTTTCATCCAATTCTAGCTGGAAGTTTTGGAGGACAAACATCACTTGGAACAGCGGCGAGTAGCTGAGACTACGCTCTAGCGCCAGTTCATCGACCAGTTTTTCAAACGGAAGATCCTGATGGGCATAAGCTTCTAGCGCTGTTTCTTTCACTCTTGCCAGTAAGTCACGGAATGTTGGGTCCCCTGACATATCCGTACGTAGCACCAGTGTATTAATGAAGAAACCGATAAGCGATTCGGTCTCCTCCCGATTTCGTCCTGCAACTGGGCTTCCGACGAGGATATCTTCCTGTCCACTGTAGCGATAAAGCAAAGTTTGGAAGGCAGCCAGCAAGGTCATGAACAGCGTCGATCCTTCTTCACGGCTGAGCATACTCAATTTTGCTAACAGTTCAGCTGAGAGCGTAAAGGTATACATCGCGCCATCATGACTTTGAACAGATGGACGCGGACGATCTGTCGGTAAAACCAGTAGTGGTTCGGCATCGACTAGCTGTTCTTTCCAGTACGCTAGCTGTTGCGTAAGCACATCTTCTTCCATCCACTTTCGTTGCCATACAGCGTAATCGGCGTACTGCAGTGTCAGATCGGCTAAAATAGGTTCTTTGCCGTGAACAAATGCTTCGTATAGTTCTCTCATCTCTTTGATGAAAATACCGATAGACCAGCCATCGAAAATAATATGGTGCATGTTAAATAAGAAGACGGCCTCTTGCTCGCTTATGCGAATCAAGGTCGTACGGAACAACGGACCTTCGCTCAGCTTGAATGGCGTAGCTGCCTCTCTTCCTGCCAAGCGCTGTGTTTCTGCTTCTCTTTCGTCCGTTGGTAGCTCCCGCAAGTCGATTACATGTACCGACTGCTCTTGGTATGGGTGAATGATTTGTACGGCTTGGCCATCTACGTGACCAAAGGTTGTCCGCAAGCTTTCGTGGCGCTGGATCAGTACCTGCAAGCTCTTGTTCCAAGCCTCCATATTCAGGTCCCCGTGCAATCGCATCGCTGACGGGATGTTGTACAAGGCGCTGTCTGGCATCAGACGATCTAGGAACCACAGGCGTTGCTGCGCGAAGGACAATGGCAGATGACCTTCCCGTGAAACAGGTACGATCGAAGCTCCTGTTGTATCTTGCAAAAAGCTTCCAAGTGCTTCGGACAGTTCTGCAACGGTCGGATTTTCGAAAAGCGTACGGATAGGTACTTCTCCTGCAAACATGTCACGAAGACGGGAAACAACCCGTGTGGCTAAGAGAGAATGTCCGCCTAGCTCGAAGAAGTTGTCATGAATCCCGACTTTTTCGATGCCAAGCACTTGCGACCAGATCGTGGCAACCAGCGCCTCCGTTTGGTTGCTTGGCGCTACATACTCTTTTGTAGAAGCCATCTGCCCCCACTCCGGCTCTGGCAGTTGCTTCCGGTCAATCTTTCCATTCGGTGTGAGCGGCATAGCGTCCAGCCAGACAAAGACGGATGGAACCATAAACTCTGGCAATTTTGCTTTTGCCCAGACCGCTAAGTCAGTGGCCTCTTCGCTACTTTCGTCTTTTGTCGTCACATACGCCGCCAGACGTTTGTCACCCAGCTTGTCTTCTCGTGCCATCACTACGGCTTCCTTGACAGCCGGATGGATGCGAAGGACAGCCTCCAACTCTCCCAACTCGATCCGATAGCCACGAATCTTCACCTGATGATCAATCCGGCCCAAATACTCGATTTGTCCATCTGGGAGATAGCGCACCAAGTCGCCGGTGCCGTACATCCGTGCATACGGGTCAGCGTGGAATGGATTGGACAAGAATCGTTCTGCTGTCAGCTCGGGACGATTTAGGTACCCGCGAGCCAATCCGTCACCGCCAAGATACAGTTCCCCAGGTAAGCCCAACGGTACAGGTTGTAAGTTGGCATCGAGAATATACGCTTGTGTGTTGGACAAAGGACGACCAATTGTCGGTTCTGACGTCGCGCCTTTGGTGACCTCTACAAAAGTAGAGTATGTCGTATCTTCAGACGGACCGTACAGATTAAAGACTTTTTCCACATGCTCCAATGCATATAGACTTTGCACCAATGTGTTGGGCAGTGGCTCTCCAGCTAAGTTGACCACTCGTACCGTCGACGGAATCGCGTTCATCCGCACGAGTTCTTTTGCCGCAGAGGGAACGGTATTGATTACTGTCACTTCGTTGGCTGCTGGCAGGTTCGGTATATGCAAGGCGTTGTCAGCCAAGATGACTTTCCCGCCGTAGCTTACGGTGACGAATATTTCATAGACAGATAGATCGAAGCAGATAGAAGTCGAGGCGAGCACCCCACTCATTTCTTCCGCCGAAAAGACGGTTTTCGCCCAAGCGATGAAGGCAATAACACTACTGTGCTGAATGGCTACCCCTTTAGGAAGACCTGTCGAGCCAGAGGTGTAAATGACATAGGAAAGGTTCGTTGGCTCTACCTGATTAAGCAAGTTCTCTTCGCTTTGCTCTGCAATAAGCTCCCAGTCACGATCCAGGCAGATCACTTGTGCCGAATGTTCAGGCAGCATGGATAGCAGGCTTCCTTGGGTCAGCAGGATCGCCGCTTGCGAATCCTGCAGCGTATAGCCGATTCTCTCTTGTGGATAGGCGGGATCAATCGGTACGTACGCGCCGCCAGCTTTGAGAATACCCATCATCGCTACGATCATCTCAGTCGTACGTTCCATGAGAACAGCGACCAAGACCTCTGAACCGATCCCTTGCGCCCGCAGATAGTTAGCCAACTGGTTTGCTCGTCGGTTTAACTCCGCGTACGTCAGTCTCTCTTCTCCGACGATTAAAGCCTCAGCATCCGGTGTTGCGACTACTTGCGCTTCAAATAGCTGGTGCATCACCGCGTCACGCGCATAATCCGTTTCCGTTGCGTTCCATTCCACTAACAGCTTTTGACGTTCTTCGTCTGTGATGAATGAAATGGCAGAGAGATGATCCGTAGGCTGAGCCATCATTGACTCTAATACTTTGATCAATTGAGCCAACACCTGATCCATGGTGATCTGCTCGAATCGATTTGTTTCATAAATCAGCTTGAGCAATAGCTCTTCGCCAGGTGCCGCCACCAATGTTAATGGATAGTTCGTCTGCTCAACTGCTTTGATTGTGTTTAACGACATGTCTGTATCATCCTGTGTTTTTGTACCAGACATGTAGTTCTCGAAAACGAGTATGCTGTCAAACAACGCCTGTCCAAGCGGCACTTCGCTCCAGCTTTGAATGTCAACGAGTGGTGTGAACTCGTACTGACGTATCGCACTCTGTTCCTGTTGGATGTTCTGCAGCCAGTCGATCAGCGTCATTTGTTCCGAGAAAAGCACGCGAACAGGCAGCGTGTTGATAAACAGACCCACCATGGAGTCCACTCCACGCAAATCTGTAGGACGTCCCAGATTGGTTGTCCCAAATACCACTTCCGACTCACCTGCGTAACGACTTAATATCAACGCCCACGCACCTTGGACCAGCGTATTCATCGTCAGTTGATGCCTACGGGCAAAAGCTTGCAGACTCGCAGTTGTTTCCTTCGATAAAAGAATAATATGATCCGCGTATTCTTTTTGTTGTACAGCCCTTCCACCCGGTTTCCCCATGCTAAGAGGAGTTGGTGTACGGAAGCCACGCAGATGTTTTCGCCAATACTGCTCTGATGCCTCAAGACTCTGCTGCTTTAACCAGGCAATATAAGAGGAAAACGGAGGAGCGACAGGCAATTTAGCTTCGCTACCATCAACAGATGCCTGATAATAGGCCAACCAATCGTTTAGGACGATCGGTGTACTCCAACCATCCAACAACATATGGTGAAAGCTCCAAACGAGCTGACTGGTTTTCGAATCGAGACGAATCAAGGACCAACGCATCAATGGCGGATGAGCGAGATCAAAGCCTAGCTTGCGATCTTGTTCGAGATAGGTTTGCAAGTTCGCTTCTTGCTTTTCTTTCGTTACGTGACTCCAATCCAGTTGTTCGACATGTGCTTTTACTTTTGTATGAACAACCTGATGCGGTTTTTCTAATCCGCTCCATAAGAAGGAGGTTCGGAGGATGGCATGACGCTCGACAACTTTTTGCCATGCTTCTGAAAACATCGCCACATTCAAGTGATCCAAATTCACGACCAGTTGAACGACGTAGTCCCCGCCTTCTTGCTCATAAAGAGAGTGGAAGAGCATCCCCTCTTGTAACGGGGTGAGCGTGTAAATGTTCTCGATCAGACGATTGTTTCCGATGAACTTGTCGAGGCTTTTTTGATCCAACTCCGCCAACGGGAAATCGGAAGATGTATAGCCACCTGCCTCTTCAGAGCGACAATGGGCAATAATCGCTTGCAATGATTGCACATAGACACGAGCTAGCTCTTCAATCGTTTGTTGTTCGTACATATCGCCGCTGTATGTCCAAGTCATTTCTAACTGATCTCCCGCCACCATGCTCTGGAAATCAAGTTTATGGAGTCGGGCTTCATCCTTGCTCAGATTGGACGCTGACCAGTTCGGAATGATCTGGAACAAGGAAGCATCAGCCGTTTGATCCTGATCAAATTGTCCTAAATAATTGAAGCTAATCTCAGGTTGTAGATAAGCTTGCAGAGTATTTATTGTTTGTTCATCTTTGCTTAAATAACGATGAATGCCGTAGCCAATCCCTTTGTCAGGAATCGAGCGCAATTGTTCTTTGACTGATTTTATCAGGGAACTCCAAGGCGTCTGTGGCTCCATTTCCAACAAGACTGGATACATGCTTGTGAACCAGCCTACTGTACGGGAAATGTCCACGCCATCGATGATCTCTTCACGCCCGTGTCCCTCAACTGAAACATAGAGTGTCTGTTGCCCCGTCCAGTCGTTATAGGCTCGGATCAAAGCACTGAGTAACACGTCGTTAATCTGAGTACGGTAAGCGGCTGGTACCTCCTGCAACAAAGCACGTGTCTCGTCAGTGCCCAGCTTTACCTTTACTTGAACGGCCAGACTTTCTGTGTTCTTTCCATTCGGGTGGTCAACAGGCAGGTTTACTACATGACTGGTATCCAGATTCGCCCAGTATTCGTCGACTACGCTTTGTTCAGCGTACTGTGTCAACTGTTCCGACCATCGCTTGAAAGAAGTCGTCTTCTGAGGCAATTTCAGCTGTTGCAACTCTGTCAATTGTTGATAAGCCGTTTGCAAGTCTTCCAGAATAATTCGCCAAGAAACACCATCGACAGCGAGATGATGAATCGCAATGAACAGAAGCTGTTTGTCCCCGCATTGGAAGTATGCAGCACGAAGCAATGGTCCTTTTTCGATATCCAGACTTGCTTGTAGCTCGTCTGCGATGGCTTGCATTTGTTCCTCTATTTCCGTTTCAAGTACAGCCGTCAAATCTACTACCTGAAACACGTCCTCATCCGAAACGACATCATGATATTGCTCCCATTTTCCGTTGACGTTCCGAAAACGCAGACGCAATGCATCATGGTGAACAAGAATCGTCGCAAAAGCTTTTGCTAATAAACTCGCATCCATTTCTTCACGCACAGCAAGCATGACGGATTGATTCCAGTAGTTTACATGGCAAATTTCCTGCTCAAAGAACCACGTCTGAATGGGTGTCAGAGGCAATTCACCTGTAACAACACCCTGCTCCATATCCACTTGTGGTGCATCCTCAAGAACAACGACACTTGCGGCCAATTCTGCCAATGTTTGAGAGTCAAACAAGTGCTTTGGTGTAAATCTGATACCCGCCTGATTGGCACGCGACACAATCTGAATAGTCAAAATCGAGTCGCCACCCAGTTCGAAAAAGTTATCGTGAATCCCGATTGAATCTACACCTAGAACTCCTTGCCAGATTTCGGCCAGCCTCTGTTCGATTTCCGTTTGCGGGGCAACAAAGCTCTCTTCCCATTGAGCTCGCAAGGCATCGGGTATCGGCAAAGCACGGCGATCTACTTTTCCGTTTGGAGTGAGTGGCAGAGCATCCATCCGTATGATGACAGATGGCACCATGTAGTCTGGAAGTCTATCTTTTAAAGACTGACGCAATTCATTCGTCTGTACCTCTTCTCCCTCATGAAGCACGGCATAAGCCACCAGTCGTTTCACTCCAGGCGTCAAATCTTCCCTGACGATCACCACTGCTTCCGAAACAGCTGCATGTGCATACAAAGCCGACTCTATTTCCCCGAGCTCAACCCTGAATCCGCGAATGCTTACTTGATCATCGGCCCGTCCAATAAACTCCAAATTGCCATCTACCAAATATCGAACCAAGTCGCCAGTTCGATACATCCGTGCCCCTTCATCTGTAGAGAACGGATTGGGTACAAAACTGGCTTCCGTCAGGTCAGGACGGTTCAGATAGCCGCGTGCCAAGCTTTTCCCCGCGATGTAAAGTTCCCCGACAACTCCCACAGGCACAGCCTTTTTGCTTGCGTCGAGTACATAGACAGATACGTTGTCAATGGGCCGTCCAATGGAAGGAGCCGCTTCTCGTGCTTCCTGCACAGGCACGATGCCAGCAGTAGCAACGACTGTATTTTCTGTTGGGCCATACTGGTTTACCAGCGTAAACGGTACATTCGCAGACGGGTACTGGTGCAAAGTATCACCACCCGTCAATATGTAGCGCAATGCTGATTCTGCTGGCCAATTCAAAGTAAGCAGGCTCTCTGCCAAAGGCGTTGGTAAAAAGCTGATCGTGATGCCTGATTCGACTAACCAATTACGCAGTTTTTCTGGTACGAGACGAATCTCTTCCGGTGGCAGGCAAATCGTAGCCCCCACCGTCAAATACGGCCAAATCTCCCACACGGAAGCATCAAAAGCTGTACCAGCTATTTGCGATGCACGGTCCGCAGCGATTACCTTGTACGCTCGTTGATGCCAATTGACTAGATTCAAGAGTGATCCGTGTTCGATCTCCACTCCCTTTGGCGTTCCTGTAGATCCTGACGTATAGATGACATAGGCGAGTTGATCTGCTTTGGTCGCAACCGCTGGCGCAACCGAACTCATCTTAGCCATTACATGCCAATCTCGATCCAAGCAAAGGATTGTTGCAGCGCCTTCTGGTAATGAATCTACCAACCGCTCTTGGGTTAAGACCAGAGACATCTGTGAGTTCTTGATCATAAAAGCGAGTCGTTCTTGCGGGTATGCAGGGTCCATCGGCACATAAGCAGCACCTGCTTTGAGAATCGCGAGTTGACCGATCAACATCTCGATGGAACGCTCCACGCAGATTCCTACCAAGTCTTCCGATCCAATCCCTTGTTTTCGCAAGACATGAGCGAGCTGATTGGCCTTCGCATCCAGGTCTGCATAGGTGATTGCACCTTGCTCACCCGAAACGGCAATCTGATCAGGCAACTTTTGTGCCATCTGTGCAACACGTTCGTGCACGCAAAGATCGCGGGAATAATCAACCTCAGTATCATTCCAACCGACGAGTAGCTGATCTCGCTCCCCATCGCCTAACAGTTCAACTTCCGTTATTTTCTGCGCTGGATTGGTCGCAATAGCTTGCAAAAGATTGCGGAAATGCTTTGCCATGCGCTCAATCGTCGTACGATCAAATAAATCTGTACTGTATTCAAACACACCCTTGAATCCGTAATCCTCGTCTTCAATCATGGTGAGAGTCAAATCAAATTTGGTCGTCTTGTTGAGATTGACTTCATTAGGTGTAATGGATATCGTCTCGCCTTTCCGTACACCCGTTGACATTCCCTGTACGGAGAAAAGTACCTGGAATAGCGGCGAGTAGCTGAGACTGCGCTCAATTTGTAATTCATCGACTAATTTTTCAAAAGGAATATCCTGATTGGCAAACGCATCAAATGCCGTCTCACGGACACGTCGCAACAGCTCAACGAATGTAGGGTCATTAGACAGGTCCGTACGAAGAACCAGCATGTTGACAAAGAATCCGATTAGGTTTTCTATTTCCTGACGATTACGTCCCGCAACAGGTGTACCGATCAGAATATCTGTGGTATGCGTATAGCGGTACATGAAGTGCTTGAATGCCGCTAAAAGCGTCATGAAAATTGTCGCGCCTTCTTGTCGCCCAAGGTCGCGTAGCTTTTGCCCCACTTCACTCGGCACGTAGAAAGAATAATTGTCACCGCGATAGCTTTGTACGACTGTACGTGGACGATCAGTTGGAAGTGGCAAAAGCGGTTCACTCTGCCCCAGCTTCTTTTTCCAATAGCTGAGCTGCTGCTCCCAAACATTGTCTTGCCAGTTCTCTCGTTGCCAGATTGCGTAATCGCGATATTGAATGGGTACATCGGCAAGCGGTACGTCTTCTTCTTTGACTAAGGCTTCATACACTGCACTTAGCTCGTTCACCAATACATCCATAGACCAACCGTCTGAGATGATGTGATGCATATTCATCCAGAGAACAGACTCTTGTTCCTCCAGTCGGATCAGCGCTGCCCGCATCAACGGCCATTGATCCAATTGGAAAGGAGTCGCACCATCTTCTTCCACGATGCTCTTCCAGATAGCCTCTTTTTCCGCTGCTGGCATGTCGCGCAGGTCAGTGACAGGAAGTGACAAATGCACATGTGTATGAATCACTTGGACCGCTCGTCCTTCAATGTCCTTAACCGTTGTTCGAAGTGATTCATGTCGGTTGATGATTTCATTCAAAGCACGTTCCATTGCATTCGTATTGACCGCTCCACGCAGATGGAATCCGACCGGAATGTTGTACATCGCGCTATTCGGGATCAGTTGATCAAGGAACCAAAGACGTTGTTGCGCGAAAGACAGTGGCAACTCTTGAGAACTGTCCAATGAAAGCGGTTTGATCGGGCTTTGCTTTATCGGCTCCGCACCTTGGCGAGTGAATTGAATACGTTCCGCCAATTCTGCTACCGTCTGATAGGTAAAAATCTCACGCATCTGAAGCTGCGTCTGAAATAGTTTGGATGTACGGGACAGCAATTGTGTCGCTAAAAGCGAATGCCCTCCCAATTCGAAAAAGTTATCGTGGATCCCGATTCGTGATACTCCAAGAACCTCCTCCCAAATCCGGGCGAGCAATTCCTCAATTGGATTACGCGGCGCACTGTGCGCGTTGCCTGTTTGCACATTGCCGTCTGGTAGCGGCAAAGCTTTGCGATCAATTTTGCCGCTCGAGGTCAGCGGGAACTCTTCCATTTGAATAAAATGAGACGGAACCATGTAATCTGGCAGCGTTTGTCGAAGCAGTGTACGTAAGGAGGCAACCGTCCACACCTGATCTGCTATGATATAGGCGCATAGATACGCTTGATGGTTATGATCTGTGTGTGCCACTACTACTACATCGCGAATCGATTTTTCTTCGATCAACCGGCTACGAATTTCGTTCAACTCAATCCGAAAGCCACGAATTTTCACTTGATGGTCGATGCGTCCGAGGTATTCGATGTTTCCATCCTTGCGATAACGAGCCAGGTCGCCTGTTCGGTACATTCGTTTGCCTGCTTCAAATGGATGGGGAACAAACTTTTCGTTCGTCAATTCTTCATTATTTAGATATCCTCTCGCCAATCCAGCTCCGGCAATACATAATTCACCAGGAACTCCGATTGGCTGAAATTGTCCATATTGATTGAGGATATGCATTTGATAGTTGGACAATGGCTTTCCAATAGGCACAGGATTTTCTATCAAGTCTGCCGTGAGTGAGAAGCTGGAAGCATAAATGGTAGCTTCTGTCGGACCATAGATGTTCTCCACTTTCACTTCTGGCAATACGTTATATACTTTTGGCGCTAGATCATTCGGCATGGCTTCCCCGGCAGCCATGATGTATCGCAGTCGGTTATCCTCTTTTCGCCCCTCGAGATACTCTACAAACGGAATGAGCATAGATGGAACAAAATTGACATGCGTTACGTCATAATTTACAACAGATTCCCAAATTTTGTCAGATTCTTTCTCCGCGCCAGGTTCGAGAATCACCAGTCTGCCACTGCCGAGAATCCAGCCGAAGATTTCTGCGACGGATACGTCGAAGGTATAGGTCGTTTTTAACAAATACGCATCTTTTTCTTGTAGCGGATATTTCTCTTGCAGTGCGAAGATTTGATTCAATAGACTCGCATGCTCGATCATGACGCCTTTCGGTTTGCCTGTCGAACCCGATGTATAGATGACGTATGCAAGATTACTGGTTTGGGCTACATTCGCAAGATTTCCCGATACTCCCCGATAAAGCTCATCCGCCTCTAGATCAAAGATCCGATCAGCAAAATCAATTGTCTCTAAAAAGCGTTTTTTTGTAAGAAGTAGCACACTTCCGCTATCCTGTAAAATGTATTCGATGCGTTCCTTCGGATGAGCCGGGTCGATTGGTAAATAGGCTCCGCCTGCTTTAAAAATCGCAAGAATGGCAATGATCATTTCCGCTGAGCGTTCTGTGAGCAAGCTGACAATACTTTCTGGTCCGACCCCTTTTGCACGTAAAAATGTAGCAAGTTGGTTTGCCTTTTCGTTTAGCTCACGATAAGTAAGCTTTTGCTCTCCCATGATCAGCGCAATGAGGTGTGGTTGTTTCTCAGCACGCTCTTCAAAAATTTGGTGAATCAGATAATCAACAGGATAATGGCGATATGTATCATTAAAAGTATGGAGCTGAAGGTGCTTCTCTTCGGAATGTACCACTTCTAGATTTTTCAGAAGGATATCCGGTGTATTTGTCACTTGCGTCATGATCGTTGTAAGTTGTTGATTGAAGTGGTGGAGTTGCTCTTCCGTAAATACGGATGCATTGTATAGATACGTAACAGTGAGGGTATCGTCTGAGGTGACCATTATGTTTAGGTCGTAGTTGGTTTGTTCAAAAGCATGCAGATTTGTGAGATTGAATTCTTGGTTATATTGGTTCAGACGGGTCAAAAGCTCTGCGCCCATCGGATAGTTTTGGAACAGAATAATATGATCGATCAGTTGTTGATTTTTCTGAATGTCCGCGAGGGATAGATAATGATATTTTTCCAGCGAGCCCGACTCTTCTTGTACTTGCTTCACCAGATCAGAAAACGTTTGATTGTCTCTCACCTGAACACGGATAGGTACGGTATTGATGAAAAGTCCAACCATCTGCTCGACGTTCGGTATATCGATTGGACGGCCAGAGACAACCGATCCGAATACAACATCATCAGTATTGCTTTGGCGCTGCAGCATGAGACCCCAGATTGTACGAAAGAGATTGTTTACAGTTACTTGCAATTGTCTTGCGATTTGATTCAAGTCGCTCGTCAACGTCTGACCTATTGTGAAGACCAGCTCTGCTTGATTATATTTGATTCCGGTACCTTGCTTTTGAATAAATGTGCTCTGCTCATAGCCACTTAAATACCGTGACCAGTTGACTTTTGCCTCTTCTGTATCCTGTTCCCCTAACCAGCTTATGTACTTGCTGTACGGATAAACTTGGCCGAGATTTACTGGTCGTTCGTCTTTTAATTGTTGATAGATTTGGAAAAAGTCATGTAACACAATCGGAATGCACCAGCCGTCGAGCAAAATGTGATGGTGGCTCCAGATCAGTGTATACGCATCAGAAGCAGTTTGGACAAGAGTGAGGCGAATGAGCACATCTTTTGCCAAATCAAAATTTTTCTGACGTTCTCTTTTTGCAAAGTCCTCCAAAAAGACGGCTTGCTCGCCTTCAGAAAGGTGTGTGATATTTATTACCTGAACGTTTGTCTTTCTTTCCTTGAGTACAATTTGTCGCGGCTTTTGAACCTTCTCAAGGATAAAGACGGTTCGGAGAATATCGTGTCGCTCGATCAGCGCGTTTAAGCTAAGTTCGAGAATAGCTGGATCGATGAGCCCTCTTATGGTAAAGCGCAATTGTTCAAAATAGGACTCTGTTCCTTCGTCCAGGAGGGAATGAAATAACATTCCCTCTTGCATGGGAGATAACGGATATATATTGGCGATCTTTTTACTTGACACGTCTACTCTCCTCCTGAGTTACATATACTTATAAATCGCCTATCAAGTCCATAATGTCATCGAGTTCTTCCAGAGAGAGCTTCTTGTCCACAAAATCACTCGGTGTTAACTCAGAATCTTTCTTTTGTATACAATGTAAAATAATAGCGTTCAAATGAAATTGATAGAGTTCCATGAGCTTGTCTATCGTCGTTTTGTGATACTCATGGCGATTGTAATTCATATAGGTAACCAGCTCTCCACCAACAATCTTGGCATAGATATCTAACGGGTGCATGCGTTCGGCATGAGGTCCTAGCACTCTACCCTCTGGTAGATTCGATGGCGTGAACAGATCATTGTCCAGATCGGCATCGTACTGTCCCAGATAATTGAACACAACCTCGGGTTGGAGTGTGAAATGGATGCCTCGTTTGTGCTCGGTATCTGTAAGATGCTTTAAGATGGAATACCCGATTCCTTTAGAAGGAATGGCACGCATCATTTCTTTGACCAGCTTGATCTGCTCCGCCAATTGGCCCGATTTGGTAGCAGGTAGGACGACCGGGAAAAGTGAAGTGAACCAACCTACCGTACGGGAGACATTCAAGCCTTTGACAATCTCTTCACGTCCATGCCCTTCCAAAAAGACCCTAACATCGTTTGTCCCTGTCCATTCCTGCATCGCCATTCCCAAGGCAGTCAACAGGATCTCTTGCGTTTCCGTTTGGTAGGCGTGATTTGTATGGCGCAGTAATTTTTCAGTCTCCATTTTGGAGAAGTGAACCGATGTTGTTATCGTCTCCATTTCGGTCTGGTAAATGGTCTCTTGATCCTTTGGCAATGGACGGGTTGGAGTGGATTCGACTTTTTCCCAATAAGCTAGTTCGTTTACAAGCTTCTTGCTATTGGCTACGTTTTTTAGCTCTTTCGCCCATTTTTGATAAGAATGTGTTTTTTCCGGTAACGCGATTGGATTACCTGAGGCTACTTGTTGATAGGCGGTTCGGAAGTCTTCCAGAATAATGCGCCAGGAAACCTCGTCAACAACCAGATGGTGAATCGCAAAAAATAGATGGTCACCTACTCTTGTCTTAAAGAGCGCTACTTGAACCAGGGGTCCCTCCTGTAATTTCATACTGGCATGCAGGCGGTTTACTTCTTCTTCCACTTTGTTTTGAGCGTCCAGCTCTTCTGTAAAATCAAACACTTGGAATACAAACAGATTACTATCATCGCCCCGATTAAACTGGACAAATCCCTCATCCGATTCGCTAAAACTCATGCGCAGGGCATCATGATGAAGCACAAGTGCATGTAGAGACTCCATCAGTCGTTCGCTATGGAAGCCCTCTTGGCTGAAAATCATCACTGCTTGATTCCAGTGATGTCTGCTTGATCTAATCCGTTCAAAGAAGTAGTGCTGGATTGGTGTAAGTAAGACAGGCCCTGTTACGAGGCCCTGATCGATCGTGATCCTCGCGGAAATGACAAAAGGTGCCATTCGTTCGATCGTCGGATATTTAAACAGATGATTGACTTCCATCATGAGATTCATCCGTTGCAGACGAGACGCGATCTGCAAACCTTTGATCGAATCTCCACCAAGCTCGAAAAAGCTGTCTTGAATCCCTACCCTCTCGATGCCAAGTACTTCTCCACAAATTCCGGCAAGAATCTTCTCCATTTCAGAGCGCGGTGCTACGTATTCCACTTCGCTTCCCACACTTCCGTCCGGTTCGGGCAGGGCCTTACGATCCAGCTTACCGTTGGATGTAAGCGGAAACTCCTTCATGAGAACGAAGTGGGCAGGTATCATATATTCTGGCAATTCACGGCGAAGCAGGTCGCGCAATTGACTGACTGACCATTCCTTCATTGAAAGCAGATAGGCGCACAAGTATGCCTGATTGTTCTGGTCGGTTCGGGCCATAACCACCGCATCATGAATGGTCTCTTCCTGAATCAGTTTGCTACGAATTTCATCCAACTCGATGCGATATCCACGAATTTTTACCTGATGGTCCATCCGTCCGAGATACTCGATATTGCCATCCTCACGATAGCGTGCCAGGTCGCCTGTGCGATAGATACGCTTACCAGCCTCTAATGGATGGGCAACAAATTTTTCCGCTGTCAGCTCTTCGTTATTCAAATACCCTCTCGCCAAGCTGATTCCGGCAATACATAGTTCGCCCGGAACGCCTATTGGCTGCAATTGTCCGTACTGATTGACGATATGCATTCGATAGTTCGGCAGTGGCTTTCCGATGGGGACAGGATTCTCCAGTGAGTCTTTTGCGAGCGAATAACGCGAAGCATATATCGTCGCTTCTGTTGGCCCGTAGATGTTTTCCAATTTCACCTCCGGCAGTACTTCATATACTTTTGGCACGAGATCATCCGGCATCGCTTCCCCGCAAGCAAGGATGTACCGCAATCGGTTGGCTTCGTTTCGCCCCTCCAGATATTCGACGAACGGATTCAACATGGATGGCACGAAATTGATGTGAGTTATGCCTTCTTGGACTACCGCTTGCCATATTTCTTTGGGATTCTTTTCCGCCTCTGGCTCGAGAATCACCAGTCTGCCATTCCCAGGAATCCACCCGAAAATTTCCGCTACAGAGATATCAAAAATGTAGGTCGTCTTCAGCAGGATTGCATCTTCACATATAAGCGGATATTCATCCTGCATGGCATGGAGTACATTGAGCAGCCCCTCGTGTTCAATCATCACGCCTTTGGGCTTCCCGGTTGATCCCGATGTGTACATGACATACACGAGGTCATCCGGCTTGTTATTCAGCGGTAGATTACTTGTATCTGGGGAAAAGCTACTCTCGCTGTTCAAATCAATAACAACCGCTGTAAAGCTTACTTTTTCAACGAAACGGGACTGTGCTATCACCATCTTGGCGCCGCTATCTGTGAAAATGTAGGAAATTCTGTCAGTTGGACTGCTCGGATCGATCGGTAGATAGGCTCCACCTGCTTTCAATACGGCGAAAATGGCTACTATCATCTCGAAGGATCGTTCCGATATAAGCATCACTAGATCGTCTGGTTTCACCCCTTTTGTGCGGAGGGTATGTGCCAGTTGATTTGCTCGTTCGTTCAGCTCTCGATACGTCATGCACTGTTTGTGGAGTACCAATGCGATCTTGTCAGGTGTAGCAGTAGCCCATTCTTCTAGCAACTGCATGATCAATTTGCTGGGATATATTTTGGATGTATCGTTTACCCCTAGAAACAAATCGAGGCGTTGCCCTTGAGTCATGAGTTCAAACGCTTTAACTTGCTGCTCCAAACCGTGAACAGCTTGCAATAGAAGGTGTTCAAACTGCGCAATCATACGTTGGATCATGCTTTCATCAAACAACCGTGTGTTGTATTCAAAAACAATGTGCAGCTCGTTCTTCCGCTCCTCTGCTTCTAGTGTCAGGTCGAACTTGCTAATCCTGTTGTTGATATGGCGCATGTGGTTTTCCAACCCAGTCTCCGGTGAGCTTTGCATCATGAACATCACATCAAACAGGGGATGACGATTCCCGTCGCGTTTTGCGCCAGAGCCTTCGAGAATTTTATCAAAGGGAACGTACTGGTTTTGCAAAGCAGACAAAAGCTCTTGCTTTACCTGTTGCAGGTTATGTAAAAAGCTTGCTTCATGGTCAATTGAGAGTAGGAGTGGCAAGGTATTAACGAACATTCCAAGTATCTCTCGCGTATCTGGATGCTGTCTTCCATCAGTTACAGTACCGAGTATGACTTGCTTGCTGTCGTTATTCATTTTGGATAGCCAGACAGATGCGATGGTGAGCATCAGCATATAGAGGGTGACATCATGTTTTGTTGCTGTGGTCTTGAGTTTTCTAGTGAGTTCTTTGTTTGCGCGATACGTGATCGTAGCTCCATCAAATGTCAGTTGCGGCGGACGTTTTCGTGTAGGAAGTTGGACAACGGGAAGCTCGCCCTCTAGAAGGGTTTTCCAGTAAACCGCTTGCTGTTTGTATTCGTTGCTTGAATGCCACTCATTTTGCCATCGTGCAAACGACTTATAGGTATTCTTTAAAGGGAGAAGCTGCTGTCCTTCGAGTAAAGTCTGTAATTCCTGTAACAAAATCGACTTGGATAAACCATCCATGAGGATGTGATGAGAGTCGAGCCAGAGAACCTGTTTGTCAGGAGTTTCAATGATTCCGGCCCGGAGTAATGGCGCTTTCGCCAGATCGAATGGCTTAATGTGCTCTGCAAGTAGGCTGAGTAGCACCTCTTCTGTACCCGTTTGACGGACAAATGACAGCTCGGAGAATGTGACAATTCGTTTTACAATTTCGTCTTGATACATGTGATACGTGCTTCGTAATCCTTCGTGGCGCATCACCAGTTGCTGCAAGGCCACCTGGATGTGCTCCACATCTACGGATTTGGGAAAGTCAACAGTGAATGTCACATTGTAAGCGATCGACTCAACATCCTGCTGCTGGATGATGTACATTCGTTTCTCCACTGCGGATGTTTCGTATTCCTGTTGTTCGATTAGCTCTTGCAATGGGTGTATGTTCGTCTGCTCTTGCTCTGTGAGCAAACGTTTCAATTGGCGAATCGTTGGATGCTTAAAAAGCTGGTCATATCTCAAATCGAATCCGATATTCTTGATCTGGGAAATGAGCTGCATGGCCTTGATCGAGTCCCCACCACATTCAAGAAAATGGTCGTCGATTCCCACCTGCAAAATTCCGAACACGTTGCTCCATACCTGAGCCAATTGTTGTTCAAGCTCATCAGTAGGCGCGACATAATAGTCCCTCAGCAGTTCCTCATCTTCCCGTACATCTGGCAATGCCCGCCTGTCCACCTTTCCATTCGTGGTGAGCGGTAGAGTCTCCATGTGAACAAAGTGCGTCGGGATCATGTAATCAGGAAGATCATTTCCGAGCCATTCCCTCAACTCGTGAAAAGGGATTTCATCAGGAGCAACATAATAGCCAACTAAGTATTTGCGGCCATCCTCCCGTTCTTTGGCGATAACGGTTGCCATTTCGATCAATGAATGATTCATGAGGAAAGGTTCAATTTCTCCTGGCTCGATCCGATATCCGCGAATTTTAACCAAATTGTCGAGACGACCCAAAAACTCGATGTTCCCGTCAGGCAACCAGCGTGCTCTGTCTCCCGTACGGTACATGCGCTCGCCCGCCTGCGGATGAATGATGTATTTCTCAGCGGTTAAATCTGGTCGGTTCACATATCCTCGTCCCAACCCTTCACCGAGGATAAATACCTCACCTACTACCCCAATCGGTTGTAATGCCAGCTTCTCGTCCAAAATGAAGAGGTAAGTATGAGCGATAGGCTTGCCAATCGGAATGCTCTGGTATTGCTTGTCCACCTCAAAAATAGTAGCAGCAATTGTGCACTCTGTCGGTCCATACATGTTGTAAAGCTTATAAGCACCGCGCCGATCAACCTTTTTTAACACATCCCCGCCTGTTAGCATCGCTCGAAAAGAACGATTATCCATCTGCATGAACTGTTCAGCTGCTCCTGTCGGAAAAAAGCTGATCGTAATACCTTCTTGGTTGCAATAATCATTCAAGGCAATCAGATCATACTTCAGTGCAGTTGGCACGATGTGTAAGGAAGCGCCAGTGAGCAGATAAGGGAATATTTCCAATGTAGACCCATCAAATGAAAAACTGGAATAGACAAGGGCTTTGTCTTCAGGCCTTAATTCAAAATACTGGCTATGCCATTCGCAAAAATTTACCAAGTTGCGATGCTCGATCATTACGCCCTTGGCCAAACCTGTAGATCCCGATGTATACATGACATAGACGAGATCTGTTGATCGATTGACGTGCGGTAGATTTTCTTTTCTGTCAGTGAAGCTACCAGGGTCACACACGTCGATCACTTCTACTTCGCAGATATTTTTCGCCTTCTCAATAAGGGGAGTCTGTGTCAATAAAACGGGTGCGCTACTGTCGTTTAGCATATAATCAATTCGTTCATTCGGATAATCCAGATCGATAGGAAGATATGCTCCTCCGGCCTTTAGAACGGCGAGAATACTCACTAGCATGTCCAGTGATCTGTCCATCATGAGCGCCACTTTATCGTCAGGCTTAACTCCTTTAGCACAAAGGTAATGGGCTAACTGATTGGCTCGCTCATTAAGCTGTTTGTATGTCAGGGACTGATCTTGACAAATAACTGCTAGACTGTCCGGTGAGACTTCGACTTGTCGTTCAAACAACTGATGGTAGGTTCTATCGCTCTGTATCTCAACTTTTGTTTGTTCTCCACAATAACGCTTTAATGCCAGCAGCTCTTTTACGGTGGTCATATTCAGGTTTTTGTAGAATTCTCGGTCTTTTTTGTAGTGAATCGATCCACCGGATGGTTGCGGAAATGGTGTGATCCGCCCACTTATAAAATTCTCCCACTCTCGGATGAACAGATCTTCAATCACCTGGTTCGCTTTGTTGTAACAATCAATCAGTGTATCTTCGTCTTCAAAAGCAATCTCTTCCTGAACAAGGATATTGCCCGTATCTACGTTCTCGTCGATAAGGTGTAGCGTAACCCCTTTTGGTGTCTCATCCCAAATGCTCCAGAAAACAGGGTCTCTCCCCTTATTCCAGGGCAAGAGCGATGTATGAAGATTGATAATGCGCCCTTCGAAACGGGAAACGATTTCCTTACCGAGAATATAACCGTATGCGTAACTGATAATATAGTCGATTTGTTCGAAATATTCCGTATGTTGATCCCATTTTTTCTTGCATACAATGACTTCGTGGTTTCTTGATTCCAAGTACTGCACAATCTTGTTTTCTTTGCTCATGAATGTTGTTAGGAATAATATTCTCAAAAAAACATCACCAGCATTTCTCATAATTTCGTTGACAAAAAGTTGACTTCGATTGAAAATTGTTTTAGATGGAATTGGTTCCACTTTTTTACTTTTTGTTACATGATTTTACATATAACTCAAAAATATGGTTTTCTGCAAGTGGTTGTATGTAAATTTTTTTATTTTTTGTGCCCAACAATTAGAGTAAAGAATGCCAAAAGGCAATACTCTGCTGGTTTTGAGGGATGAAAGGAGGTTTTTTATAGTACTGGTAAAAAGTGACAATTTTAGACAGTTTCCATTTTCAATGCTTCACCTCTTTCAACATGACATATCGCTCTGATATGAAATTGCCTCTGTGTATTGGGGAAGGGAAAGTTATGCCCTCATCTCAGTATTTCACCTTCACCAGTCAAGGAATTTCCTTCTCCATCTCCCGTTGTTTCTGCCCATTTTTGAAATAAACACATCGTATTTACAAGACCTTAATATTCTGAATTGGATAAAAAGTTAGTATAGGAGCTGTACACTCAATCGGAGTCACAGAAAAGTCTAGAAAAGGGGATTTTTTATGGAGCCTGCAATCGTAATTAAGGATCTCAAAAAATCGTTCGGAGACAAAAAAGTTCTCGATGGCATTTCTCTCTCGATTCCCAAAGGTAAAATTTTTGGTCTACTTGGACCTAATGGAGCTGGAAAAACAACCTCCCTACGAATCCTGTCCTGCCTCATTGAGCCTACGTCAGGAGAAGTCTCCATCCTCGGTCATCAAATCAGCAAGAATAAAGAAGAGATTCGCAAAAAAATTGGTTGTGTAACAGAATCTCCCGGGGTGTATGACAAGCTTTCTTTGTTGGACAACCTGGAATTCTTCGCCTCCTGCTACCAGATTCCCAAAGCCAAGCGTGCTTCACGCATCGAGTATTTGCTTCGCCAGTTCGATTTGTGGGACAGGAGAAACGATCCTGCTGGCAGATTGTCAAAAGGAATGAAACAAAAACTGTCGATTGTTTGCGCGATTTTACACGACCCCGAAGTGCTTTTCTTAGACGAGGTCACAGCCAATCTCGATCCTGTCAGTACTCGGAAGCTAAAAGATCTGATTCGCGAGTGGGCTGCGTCTGGAAAAACGATCATCTTTTGTTCACATATCCTGGCAGAAATTGATGAGTTATGTCATGAATTCGCCATCATTAAGGGTGAAGTGATCCGTTTAACCACCCCACAGAAGTTCCGTGAAGAGTGGACCACCTACAATGTGCTTCTTGACGTAGGAGCGGATTCTCAGAAGTCGGAACAGATTATTAAAGCCTCCGAGGAAGTTGAGTCGTATAAGCGCACCGAAGATCAGTTCCACCTGAGGGTAGCCAATCCGAAGACCTCGAACCCACAGCTGATCAAAAAGCTGGTCGCAGCAGATATTACGGTCAATTACATAGCACCCATCTCCGTGTCACTGGAGGACTCCTATCTCAGCCTGTTGAATCAAGAAAAGGAGGCGATCTAGGATGCCAGGATTTGTTATTCTCCGGGAATGGAAAGAGCTTTTCGCTGCCCGCTCTGTTTTGATTACGAATCTTGCTGCACCATTCGTTATATTGGTTGTCGCTCTGATCACCACTGTATTTGCTCAAAATGGTAAGATGGAGTTCATTCTTAACCTGATGAAATTGACCAATCCCCTCCTGAACATGGCAGGTGCAGATGGTCATATTGCCATAGCCCGCTTCTATTTCCTCTTGTTCCTGATCGTACCGGCGATGATCCCCTTAACATTTGCCACGACGAGCATCATCATGGAAAAAATGACAGGAACATTGGAAAGCGTGCTGGTCACCCCAATTTCCACCAAGGAGTTTTTGCTTGGTAAGGTCCTAGCTTACTCCTTACCTTCCATCGCTCTGACCTGGGTTGTCCAGCTCATCTTTCTAGGGTTTATCTTTGCAACCTTTGACAATGCTAGCGAGTATTTTTCCATCGTATTTATCCTCGTGATGATGCTGCTGGTCCCATTTATTTCGATCATCAGCGTATCCATGAGCGTCATTGTTTCCTCGAAAGTTGACAACGTCGCAGCAGCCCAACAATTTGGTGCCTTACTGGTTCTGCCGATCATCGGACTTGCTGTCAGTCAGGTCATTTTCCTCTCCATGATGAGCAATCCTGTAATCTATCTGGGATTGGTCACGCTTTGTGCGGTGGTTGCCCTGATCTTGTTCCAGATTAGTATTAAGATGTTTGATCGCGAGCATATCATCAGCAAGTGGAAATAACCGAAAGGTATAAAAAATAACCACCTTATGGAATCGTTGTTGTCACACGATCCATAAGGTGGTTTTACTATTTGGGTAGTGTTTTTAGCCAATAATCGTTTTTAGGGTTTGGGTCATTGTGTGCCAGTCTTCTTCTTGCATGATCGTATCCAAAGGTCTCTTCAATTCCATGAGTACATCATCTACATAATGCTCACGTCTCATCCCCACGAGGACGCTGTGTACCTCTTGAGTGGCGCGCATCGTTCTAATCGCTGTTTGGCTGAGGTTATCTGTTGTCATTAAATGCGGTTTCACCCTCGTCAGCTCTTTCGAGATATCCAGTGAACGCTGGTAGTCTTTGGGGGCGTAGTAGCTGTTCAAGGCTTCAGCTGTCTCCATGAGAGCTGCCTTGTAGGTATCCAGCCATTGCTCCGCCTGGTCGTCCAAGCCCTCATGTTTTTTAATCGTATTGCGAATATCTTCAATGACCGGCTCAAACAAGAAGCTTCTCACATTTTGCACATTTGTGGCAGAGTATAGCTTTTTCCAGTATTTGCGCAGTGTAGCTCCAGATGATATTTTTTTCTTCAGCTCTTTCACATCTTCTTTCTCCATGTTAAGCAATGGCAAGACGCGATAGACGATCTGATCCTCTACATCATCTACACGATTGAGACAATCCTTGATTCGACGAGTGGCTTCTTTTTCGTCAATGACCGTACTCTGATCTAGTTGGATGTTCGTCAGGCGGAAAATTTTTTCCTTGGCTGTCACATCTAGCGTTCGGTTGGTCATTACACCAAGTCCTTTTTCCTTGGCAAATAACAAGGCACTCTTACCTTGCGCATGGCTTTTTTCCAGCATCGCACCGGATTCGTACATGTTCATTGGAAACTGGATGACGCGAAAATGGTGATTCGGCGTAATCTTCTCTGCAATCTCCCAGAGGGTATCCAGCGCAACAAAATCAAATTCCTTGACATTGCTGACAAACGAATTGGCACTGACTCCATAGCATTGAATCCGACCTGACTCTACTTCTTTTTCCAGATGTCGAAAAGCCTTCTCAATTCGCTCTACTAATTCCACATGCGCTTCCTGTTGTTTGATCTTTTTCATTTTTGCCCATAGCAAATACCACTCTGGATTGTGCAGCATGTAGCAATCAATCGTGTCTACTTGCAAGCGCTGCAGGCTACGTGTCAGCTGGTCTTGAAGGTATTCTGGGTGGATACATATTGACATTCCGTCATATACCGTCGTGAAGTCTTGATACGGTTTACCTTGCTCTGTCCTCTTCATCGTCTCGTCGGAATCTTCTCCTTGGACGATACCGGCCTTGGACACGATGACAAGCTCTTCCCGCTTTATTTTTTCTTCACTGATCAGTTGCTTCAGCACATGTCCGATGACTTTCTCAGCGCTACCATTTGTATACATACTACTCGTGTCAATCAGGTTAATTCCTTCGAGCAGTGCCTTACGGAGTGCCTGCTGGTACTGCTCATCCTGTTCATCAATCCGGTACGTTCCGAATCCAACCTGACTGATCGACACATCGAAGCTGCCAAATTGCTTATAGAAAAGATGGGGATTGGCCTGTGCTAGGCGCTGTGTCCCCTCTCGCGTTGCTTTTCCTGTCATCATCCTATCCCCCTGTACCCTGCAAGATAATTTTGAAGAGTTGACCCGACAATAGTAAGGACTTGGTCCTGTTGTGAATGGATGAAAAAATGGTCCCCTTCCAGTATGTGCGTTTGAAAAGAAGCGTTCGTGTGATCTCTCCAGGCTTCAATATGGGTTACGGAAAAATCGGGGTCCTGCCAACCGCCAATGGCCGTCAGTCCGAACTCCAACGGTTCCTCGTCTTGATAGCGATACGTCTCGCATATCGTGAAATCGGCCCGAAGCGTAGGGAGAAGCATGTTCAGAATCTCCTTGTCCTCAAAAATTTCCTTTGGCGTGCCATTCATTGTTCGTACGCCCTCCAGAAACTCTTGATCTGGGAGATGATGGATGGCTTCGCCCGGATCTGGCAGATGCGGGGCATGATATCCGGATGCAAACAGATGTTGCGGCTTGAGGTTGTAATGTTTGCGTAAATATCTGGCCAACTCAAAGCTGACCAGCGTTCCCATGCTATGTCCAAAAAAGGCAAACGGTCGATTCAGATAGGGAAGTAGCGCTTCTGCCATTTCACGAATCATTACAGACAAATCCGTGTAGCAAGGCTCTAAAAAGCGGTTACTTCTGCCTGGTAGCTGCACAGGACAAACGCCAATCTGAACGGGTAGCTTTTTTTGCCAATCCCGATAAATACCAGCATGACCACCAGCATAGTGAAAGCAAAATAATAGCACTTCTGCCTCCGCCGTCATTTTTGCTGAGAGTAGCCATCGGTTCTGGGAAACGTACATCTTTTGCATAGGTATCCTCCTCAATATTACTTAGGGAACAATGCGAATTTTTGCACCATCTTTTAATTGTGATTGTCCTTTGATAACTACTTGGTCTCCAGGTTTCACGCCTGAGCCGATAAGCGTCTTCTCCGTTCCTTTTGAAGAGATTGAGATTTCTTTTTCAGCTACTCTTTCTCCATTCACGACGTAGGCTACCGATTTCCCATTTCGCTCCAGGATGGCATCTGTCGGTATGAGAATACCTGCTTGTCCTTTGATTGAAGACACTTCCGCCTTCATTCCGGGAAGTAGCGTACCTTTTGGATTTGGCACTTCTATTTCCACGGGGAAAAGCTTAGATTGCTCAGAAGCCTTTAGTCCCACGTAGGCAATACTGCCATTGACCTTGATATTTTGAGAGGGTACCTGCAAATTTAGTTGTGTTCCTTTTCGAAAGCTTGCCAACGCTTTTTCTGACACATTCACCTTCACAATCATCGGGTCAAGGTTAATGACCGTTGCAATAGGCTTTTGGGGGTTGAGCGTATCACCTTCTTGGACTTGGATATCGGTGACAATGCCGTCTACTGTCGATTTGATCAGTGTGTTTTCCAACGCATTTCTGGAAATATCCACTTCAACCTTTCCTTGTTGCACATTTGCTTGCGTGACTCGTCCATTTTTATCGGCTGTATTCACTTGCGTCCGAGCATTAATTAAAGCGATTTGCGCCTGATCTAGCTGGCTTTGATACTGGTTTTTTGCTTGCAGATATGCGTTCTCTGCATTCTCAAGCTCACTTTTGGACATAGCTTTCTCTTCAAACAGCTTTTTAGCGCGGTCGTAATTTGCTTGCGCCAGCGTCAATCCTTGTGCAATCGTACGCTGGGCATTCGCATAGGTTTGCTCAGCCTGCTTCAGTTGACTATTTGCCAATTCGCTGGACGTTCCCATTTTGTTGGAATGCTCTAAATTTGCGTTGGCGACTGCTAATGCCGCCTCAGCATGACGCAGTTTCAATTGCGCTTCGGTTTGATCCAGCTTGCCGATGACTTGCCCTTTTTTTACTGTGTCCCCTTTTTTCACTAGGATTTGCGAGACGGTCCCGGTAGTTTTGCCGTAAATACTCACATCCGTGTTTGCGAATACCTCCGCCAGTAACCTGTCGGATTCTTTTAGTTCTCCTTCTACTACTTCCTCTACTTGAACATCAACGGAATTCTCCACTTTAATGGTTTCAATCTCCGTACTGGACTGGCTTTCGAGTTGTGTTCTTCCTTCATTAGAATTGGTCTTTTCTGCGGATTGAGAATTGCATCCCGAGATCATCGTCAAGCCTATAAGACATGCCACACCTGAGCTGACTAGCTTCGTCTTCTTCATTTTTAGTAGATTCCTCCCTCTGCCTTACCCGGACTTTTTCATATCGCGTAAACTTCTCAGCACAGAAATAAACATATCCTCACTTGGCTCGATCTCCGCTTCTTTGGTATCAGGGGCAAAAAACTCTTTTTTGATCCGATACAGTAATTCATACCCGATAGGAACCACGATTAAGGTCAAGATCGTCGAAGTAACGAGTCCACCAATGACCACAATCGCCAAGCTTTTGGTCATCAAGGCTCCTTCAGAAAAGCCGAGGTAAAGTGGCAAGAGCGCGCTGACTGTCGCAACTGCTGTCATAATAATGGGGCGTAATCGGGTAACGCCAGCTTCGACAACTGCCTCACGCATAGAAGTCCCTTCCAGTCTTCGATGCTGGATATTGTCCACATACACGATTGCGTTGGTAACAACAATTCCGACCAGCATCAAAAAGCCGATAAGTGCCGTTATATCGAGAACGGTATCCGAAATGAACAGGCCAAATAATCCGCCGATCACAGCAAGTGGCAGGGACAGTAGAATCGCGAGCGGAGCCGTAGCATTGCCAAAAGTGATAAGCATGACAATATAGACGATAAAAATCGCTGCACCAATGGCTAAGAGCATATCTTTAAAGCTTTTTTCCATGTCGCTTGAGACACCTTCAGATGACAATGTAACGCCAGCAGGCAATTTTTCCGCTTGCAGCATCGCAAACAGGAAATTACTCGCTCCTCCTTTGTTATCACTCGTGATATCTGCTGTAATTTGTACGAATTGTTTTTCGTCCTTGCGCATGATTTGTGATTGAACTTTTTCTTGGTCAATCTCGGCAAAGTCCACCAAACGCACTTGCTGCTTGCTTGGCGTTTGAATGTAGATATTGTTCAGTTCCTCAAGCGATTTCGCATGGTTTTCTCCGAGTCCAAAGAAAAGACTATAGTCTTTGTCGTCGACTTTGATCTTGCCAATTTGGGTATCCGAGACCAGGAGGTTGACCTCTTGAGCCACCTGTACTGGAGAAACTCCCAATTCCGAGGCTTTGTCTCTATCAACTTTGATGACAACTTCATTTTTGAAATCGTTCAAATTGTCTTTCACGTTAGTCAACAGAGGACTTACTTTCAAGTTTGATTTGACAATTTCGCTTGCCTCTTTCAAACGATCCAGATCTGGCCCGTACAGAATCACCTTAAACTTGTTGGTATCGCTGCTACCAGGTTTAGTCAAGGCCATTTCAGATCCTAGTGGAATCATTGGTTTGACGATTCCCTCAAATTTCTTGATGGCTTGGTCGAGGTTCACATCTGGCCCTGTTTTGATTATTAAGAGGGCTTGGTTCGATTGGCGTATTTCCGCTTCATTTTCAGAGCCAAGATTGATTTCTATGTACTCTACTTCAGGCTGCTCCAGCAATTTACTTTCGACCTGGGCAACCGTTTGATCGAGACCATCTAGTTGAGTACCTTTTGGCATCGTTACTTGCGCGAATATGTACTTCGCTTCCGGATCAGGAAACAATCCGTATTTCATATACGGGAGAAGCGCTAGACTTGCGACAAATAGAACAAGTGACAGAAATCCGATAGCGGGCTTGCGGTTGAGTGCCCAGTGAAGTAGCTTCCTGTACGTGTCAGACCCTTTACCATGTTCATATTCCTTGATATTGTGGTCTTTTAGGATCATCAGCTTGGCTAACAGTGGAACAATCGTCACGGCTACTAATAGTGAGGCAAACAACGAGCAAACGACGGTTAGTGCAAATGGGCGGAATACTTCCCCGATCATCCCTCCAACAAACACAATGGGTAAAAAGACGGCAGTTGTCGTAAAAGTCGATGAGGTAATGGCATGTAGCATTTCGTGGGTGGCAATTTGAATCAAGTTTTCCTTGCGTTCTTTGTTCAATTGCAAATGGCGGAAAATATTCTCGATAACGACGATACTGTCATCCACAACTCGTCCTACAGCCACTGCCATCCCGAACAGTGTAATCATATTGAGAGTGATGCCCATAAAGGACATGAAAATTAGACTTACTAGGATGGATGTTGGGATAGAGACTAGGACGATGAGGGTTGCCTTTACATGACGCAAAAACAGTAAGATGACTATAGAAGCCATAATAGCTCCGAGCAAGCCTTCCTTGAGCATGCCGTTAATCGAATTCTTGATATCGACAGAGGTGTCATAAATCGTGGTAAAGGTTAACTTCGGGTACTCTTCTTTTAAAAGGGATAGTTTTTCATTGATGGCATCACCGGTTTCTACCGCATTGGCATCACGTGTTTTGTAAATATTGATGTTAATTCCATTCTGGCCGTTGAAGCGGCTGATCGAATTAATGACCTGATCAAAATTAACTTCTGCGATATCGCCAAGCCTAACGTAGGTAAGCCCAGCTTTGGGGTCACTTGGAAGGAATATCTTGGTGTTACGAATATCTTCTACATTGAGGTAACGGCTCACCACGCGAATGATGCGCTCTTCCCCATCCTCGGTGATCGTACCGATTGGCAGAGCTACGTGATTGTCAAGTAAAAGCTGTTTCAACTGCAACGGAGAGATTCCGTAGTAGTTTAGCGCATCTATGTTTGGCAGAATTTTCATTTCTTTGAATTGTCCGCCTATTGTCGATACTTTATCAACACTTTCAATACCTTCTAACTCTTTGATCACGGTTTCTTTTACATCGTTGTCAAAATGGTCTAGTCCACTCTCCTTGTCCTGTCCTGTCACAAACAGATAATAGACGGGTTGATTGCTGAAGCCCTGAATCATAACTTGCGGTCTGCTTACTTTGCTAGGAAGCGCGATACTGGAGATTTTTCTTTCCAGCTCGTCCCTGACAGCTTGTACATCTGAACCAGTCTCCAAATAGACCTGTAGCGTGGAACTATTATTGCTTGAGTATGACTCCACTGCCTTAACGCCTGTTACATGCCCAACTTCACGTTCCAATGGCTTCGTTACATCATCGAGAACATCTTCTGGTGATGCACCCGGATAAGTAGTATTGACTAGAAGCACAGGGAAAGTGATATCCGGCATGTTCTCTACCTTGAGAGACATGGCGGCAATGATTCCACTGACTACGACAAGCAGGCTCATAATAATAATAGCTGTTGAGTTTCTGAGAGAAAAATTCGTTAGAAAACGCAAGGCATGCCCCCCTCATTCCTAATAAATTCCATTCTCTATATTACGCCTCATTTTTTCGGTATTCAATAAATTTCCATAAAAATTAAAATTTGTTTTATATTTCACTTTTTGACTAAACGGAAAGAAGACCAAAAACCACCTTACGACGGCGTTTTTGATCTACTGACTCGAAAAATCTCTCGAAATGTCGAACAATTGTATGGTTCTACACTCACAACGGTATCATGTGCGAAGCGTTTTTATTTAATGAAACCATGAAGGATGATATCCCCTATCGCGTGAGCAATCATTGCGTACTCCAGCCCACGCTTCCAGTAGAGGTAACCGAATAGTATTCCTGCCACCCCGTTAAGAGCGATCGTGCGAACGAACAACAACGGGGTAATCTCACCAAAATAAACAGCTGCAGCAGGGAGATGACCAAGCCCGAATATAAGGGCTGCCCCAATGATGCCTGCCCAGTACATCCATGGCTTAGGGGAGGATTTACGTCCCAATAGCTTACTCAAAATCCACACGATCATTGTCATCATGAACAAACGAACCATGACTTCCTCGTATACTCCGCCTTGAATGGCTGTCAGCATACCTGCCCAAACCGACACTTCTAAGTCTTGGGCCTTTTCGGCCAGAATTGGCAGTAATGGTTGGAAAACGGCGAGTTCCAGTAGGAGGAGAAGAGCTGTTGCTACAAATCCAAAGATGACTGCTTGAATGATTCCCTTTTTGTTGAAGGATTCTCCACCCGTTTTATATAACCACTTCCGAAGGACGGGGGCATCCAGCCCTACCTTGACTGCGAAGGTCAATCCAATCCACGAAAACAGAAATGCCATGATGCTTCCCTGCAAGACGAAAATTGCCATTGCAATTGGTATCGGGAGAGGAATCACGGATAATGCATCCCCGCTAATTGCCAGCATATAGGGAATAGCTGAGATAAAACCGATAGCGCTCACCAATGATAACAGAATTGCTATTTTCAAGTTTTTCATTCTACTTTCCCCTTCCTGTTTTTTTGTAATAGTAATGGCTACTTCCGAAAGAAATCAGAATTGTCACCAAGACAATGATCAACATCAAGATATAATGAATGGTTGTTGGCAAAAATGAGGTGAGAATGATGAGGATTCCTCCGATGAAGAACACACGGGAACTCAATAGGTGGGTATTTTTCCAAACCTCTTCGCTGGCGAGTGTCCATGGCGTGCGTATTCCAATCAAATAGTTATGTCGAAAACGAGGCATAAAATTCCCTATCGTTACAAAGAGAATTCCTAAAATAAGCGTGACAAATATCCCAATATTTAACATATATCCATATCCATATGCGATGATCACGCCATGAATGACGAGAAGTACGATCATTAACGTATTCAAGATTGTATCGTGACTGCTTTGGAACTTTCGGTAGTACTGTTTTTGTCTGCGAACAGCCACGAAAATAAATAGCATCACAAATGGAATAAAGGATACACCCACAAGTTTAGGCGCAAAACCATTCGGTTCGCCACTTGGTCCCCAATGAATTACCATCTGATCTGGCATGGAGGGATAACAAACTACGCCCAAGATAACGCTGATGAAAAAAAATAATATAGACAAATTGGATTTATTCATGTGATTACCTCACTTTCTAACGGAATTGGATAAACCATTTTAATAAGTCTTGAAAAACGGTCGTATTAAGTGAGTAGTAGATGTTTTGCCCTTTTCGTTCGTCGTAAACCATTTGTGCCTGTTTCAACAAATTAAGATGGTGGGAGATGCTGGGCTTTGTCATTTGAAAATGGTCGGCTATTTCTCCAGCCGTCATGTCTTTCTCCCTCAACAGGTCAAGAATCTTTCTTCTTGTGGGATCAGAGAGTGCCTTAAATGCGTAATTCATTGACATAATCAATCGATCCTACTTTCATCCATCATTTTTAGATATTTAGGAATTTATCTAAATATTGGGTAGAGAAATACCTTGTGCTAGCTCGTAAGACACCACTAGATGGAGGGAGTTTTAGGATAATTCGTGTAGTTTAGGATTTCTAGAAGTGTGCGTTAGGTTGCTTTGCGAATCATTCATCCTTTTATTGATTCTACCAAAAATACTAAATTCCTCCAATCACTCAAAATTTTTTTCGGCTTGATGAAATTTGATGGAAAGCACACGTAACGTCAAATTAAAGTGTCGTTGCATGAGGAGATTCCATTTCATCGGTCAATTACATAGCACTTTTCGAAGTATGTATAATGTCGAGTGACATAAGCATTTTCTGGCAACAAGCAGTTCGTATCCTTGGTTATACCACTCGACGTGAATCAATCTAAGCGAGCAAACTCTTCATGTATTTGCCACTGACTTTCATGAACACAATTTGTCAATTACGATTCGAAACGTGAATATCTAAATGTATGCCAAATTTCATTATCATCCTTAATGGTAAGATAGATTTGCCCCGCTCCATAATCCGCCATGCTACGTATACTTTGCCAGGGGTATATTCGCCTACATATTTACCATAATAATCGCTATCAAATGTTAATCTTCTATCCGATATCTCAAAGGATACCGATGTCCCTGTCGTTGCAATACATTTGACATTTACTTTATCTACTGCTGGCTGTTGATAGGTTTGATCATTTTGAGTTTGTATTGGGCTTTGCTGTCTAACAACTTCTAAATCCTTTTTTAATCCGTCATTTTTTTTCGTACATGCTGACAAGCCTTCTTGTACTTCCGCCAAACGTCGCTCTAATCTGGCAATGTGTCTCAGTAATTCGTAATCGTTGTAGTGTCTGCCTTCGCCCGCCGAAATTGGATAATAACCCTCTTGTGGATACCACCCGTACATAAATTCCCTCCTCCATTGGCTTTAATACACTTTACGTTATGGATTTTCCGCCTATTCGTTCGCCTATTTTTCCATAAATTGGTTTTTGGCTGGCCGCTGTTCTTATTGTACAAACGTTTCCGTTAGATTTATGTCATAACGGGGTAAGGCATCTTCAATATGTTGACTTATCGCTTATCAAACTCCATTCCGTATTTATGGAAGATGGCCGTGTATTTATTCTCGAATATGGTCCATCGCTTTTCTGTTCCGTACTTTTCCTGCAAAGCCTTCCAATAATGTTTAGCCGCTACTACATCATTGGATTGTAAGAGCAAATGAAAGCTTTCTTCGCTCAGATGTAAAAATGGACCTGAAGTGTAATAATCAACAATCGATCTGGCACTAGTCATCGTATCAAAGAAATGAATAACCTCTTCGAATCCACTTAGCAGCGTTTTTCTAACATCATCCATATTCGTATCAGGAGTGATTGAAAATCGATCCGGAGCAGACTCAACAATTTCACCAATTCTTGCTCTGAAGTGACACTCCGCTTCTTGGGGTGCTGTTAGAATCTCTCTCGATTGTATTTGTGCCAACTCCGCTGCATAAATACCGCAGTTCACATAAAACATGACATTGTCCGCTGAATTGCCAGCAGATTTTTGAAAGTTGAACATGTAGATGAGGTTTTCTGTACTCTTATGGAAATTCAAACTCTTCTTTGCGAAGCCACGCTTGGAAAGGAACGGCTTTATGTCCTGTTTAATCATATCGTTAAAGAGCTGCTGCAACATAATCCCTCCTAGAAGTTTACGATAGATTTTTTGTTTCAAATATGTATTTGTTAAAGGATTCTGCTGGCGTTGTTCCGCCAAAAATCACGAGGGCTTACGCCAAGGCCAAGCGAGGTCGAGCAGAGAAGCGACGGCAACTCCAGCAGTGTACCGCACAAGGTCTGCAGTCAAAAATCCTTTTCCTAATACCAACGCCCCAATCGTTGTCTGCCGGAGGTAATTAATCCAACCGGCCTGATACAATTGGCTGCCCTCGATCGCAAAGCAAAACGCGAGGCTGCACCACAGCGCGAAAGAAATCTTTTTATGAGCAAAACAAGTGCGAAAGCCGAAGTAGATCATGCACGCCCATAAAGCATCGCCAAAATGCTCAGCTACAAAGACAGGCAAGACATCGGCGAAAGCCCTGGACGCTAAGCCCAAAGCCATGACAACAAAAACGGCCACGATATAAGTGACTCTCTCTTTCCATCGACACGCGGAGCGCTGGTTACATATGCTCACAGGTATCGTCCGGTAGTACTTCCATTCGGCTTTGTTCATACACCATCAATCTTCCTCTTATATTTATCAATTTTTTTCACAGTCTAACATTTTATTTTTGAGTCTCAAACATTATTTTCAGTGAACAACAAGAGTGAGCTACATTCTCGCCACTACATTTTTTCTTCGCTAACACTACTCACAGAACTGATTGTCAGAAGAAGATATAAACCGGCTGCAAGCATGCGGCCGGTTTATGTTGAGTCGTGTCAAGCAGGGTTCAGTTTTCGTATCGAATGCGGTTATTATTCCAACACCGTTTCAAACTTGCCGAACCATGCGCTCCAGCCATACTTGGCGCCTTCGAGTCCGTGAACATTTGAGAATCCAGTTTGTTCGAGATGAAGGTTAACCTTTCCGTCCCCTAAATCTTGCAGCGTCCAGGTGACCGTATGCCGTTCGGCTCCAGAAGCCCAAGAATAGGACAACCGGTGCGGTGCTTCCACGACAAGCACTTCGCCGTCAACGATTCCATCCCAATATTCGGATGGCTGATGGCGAAACTGAAAACGATGCCCCACGACGGGTTTAAAATCATTTTCGGTGATCCACTTTGCCAACTTGCCTGAATCAGTTAAAGCGGACCAAGCCTTCTCGATCGTTGTCGTGTACTGAAAATCCAAGGATAATGTTAAACTCATTCTTCTTCCTCCTCTAATAGTTGGTTCAAGCGCAACATATTCATAGTCCAGTACTTGCTGTAGAAAGCCACCCAATCTTGAATTTCTTTGAGTGGTGAGGCGTTGAGTCTAAATCGCGTTTCTCTGCCGACTTTTCGATCAAGTACCAGTCCGGCCTCTTTGAGAATCGTCAAATGCTTGGATACCGCTGTACGGCCCATTTGAAACTGTGGCGTTAACTCATGAAGTGGCAACTCGCCTGCCTCTGCTAACAGATGAATCAGTCGGCGCCTAGTTGGATCCGCAATCGCGACAAATACATCCCGCAACTGGTTGTTCTCGCTCACAACACCCGCTCCTAAATATTATTAACAAGGGACAGCCGTTAATGTTTTCGGACCTAACCCCTACAGGCGATGCCCCCTAAATGGACGACTATTCGTGTCTCATTGATTATAGGACACCATTTGGTGTTGTGTAAACTTATACTGTCGTTTCAGCTTTGTGCGTGAACTATTGGTATTATGCCCCACTTGTCTTCTTGAAATAGAATCTCCCCTTTCCAAAATGATTAGTTGCTAATTAAACACTATTTGGTGACGCTTTTAATTTTAGGACACCATTTGGTGTCGTGTCAACAAGGTTTTAAATTCCATATGAAAACTGTCAATGGAAGGGTAAGCGCAGTTAAAATGCAAAAAGGCAGCCATTATGGGCTGCCTCCAGCTCTTCTATCCATAAAACACTTTCGGACAGTCAATTAAGCGTAAGGAAGAATCTAATTTCTCCACTACTCTTCTTCTGCTGTACTTAAAACTTCATGAATGTAATCGTAAATTTTGTAAAGCTGTCTTTCTCACTCTCGACTTTAATCAAGGCATGATGTGCTTCAATAATCGCTTTGACTAGCGCCAATCCAATCCCAGTCGAATCATGCTTTTTAGAACCTGTTGCTTTGTAAAATCGATCAAAAATATGCCATAATTCCTCAGGTGCAATTCCTTCTCCAAAGTCTTGAATGACCAACTCCGTATAGATAGGCGTATCTTTTACTTGAATCATGATTGCACTTGTAGGTTTGGAATGCTCGATCGCATTTTTCAGCAGGTTTAACAAAGCTTCCTGCATCCATAGTTTATCGTGGACAACGACGATTTCCTTGGGCGCCTGCAAGTCAATCACTATATGCTTTTCACTGATCATACTAGCCAAGCGATCCAGAACTTCCTCGACGGTCTCCACCAAATTGGCTGGCTCTTTATCAAATGAAATAGCTCTGGCGTCGATTTTCGCTACCTTTAACAAATTTTGAATTAAGACATTCATTCTGGCGATTTGAACTTCATTATTTTGCAGGAGTTGAACTTGCTGCTGACGAGGCAGCTCTGCATTCAACAACATTTCATTGTAGATGGATATCGTTGAAAGAGGCGTTTTTAATTGATGGGAGATATCTTGCAGCATTTGTGCTAAAAACTCTTTCTCTTCTAGAAGATCCTGCATGCTTTTTCGAATAATATCTTTCATGGAGCGAAAGGAAGCTGCTAGTTTGGCGAGATCCCCTTCTTTATTTTCATTGATGACTACCGTGTAGTCCCCATCAATTATTTTTTTTGCTGCGGAAGTAAGTTGTCTAATTTTATGGAAAACAATCTTGTATTGCATGTAGCTTGCCCCGAGTAGCACCAATCCGAAACAACTCAATCCCCAATAAATCAATTGATTATGACTGGAAATTTGTTTATTTAAGAGGGGAAAAAGCTCTGACTCTAAATTTTCATGTACTCCATATTGTCTAAAGATCTCTCTTCCTTTTTCCTGATACTCACTTGAATTCGATGCGTGACTCGTTAAGACTTTCATAATTTCCGCTTCATTCTCGGGATTTTGTTCAACCAGTCTAGCTGTAATCTCACCCCAGGTTGTAATGGAGTCACTTTTCAAAGCATCGTAAAACAGTTGATGTGTACTACACTGGTAAATGGTAAACAGAGATAACAGAACGGCCAGTATCGTCATATACCCTTTCAATTCGGTATTCTTCATCATCTTACTCTTTACTCACATCCTTATTCCATCGGTAACCCAATCCTCTTTGGGTGACGATAAACTGTGGATTTTTGGGGTCATCTTCCACTTTATCTCGTAGACGCTTAATGTAGACTGATAGCGTGTTTACATCAAAAAAAGCATCTTCTCCTTCCGATACTTGCATCAGGAGATCATCTCTTTTTAGTGCCTTATGGGCGTTCATCATAAAAGTTAAAAGAAGCTTGTATTCAAGATTGGTTAATGGAATGCTTTCATGATTTTTGTAAGCCTTGACTAGATTCGTATCTATTTTTATATTTTCAGATGCTAAGGTGATAGAAGAAGCTTCCAACCGACCACGTTTGCGCAATTGTACTTTCACTCTGGACATGAATTCCTTAACTCGGAAGGGTTTTGTTATATAATCGTCCCCGCCAATATCCAGGCCCATTACTACATTTGCTTCTTCATCCAAGGCCGTTAAGAAAATAATAACCGATGAATCGTTTTGTTTTTTGAAATGCAGACATAAATCATAGCCGTTTCCATCTGGAAGACCGACATCTAGGATAGCCAAATCAAAAGTATGCTGATCAAACTGCTGTTTCGCTTCTTTTATACTAGAGGCTCTGACCACCTCATAGCCCTCATTTCTCAATGAGAATTCGATGGCTAGACCAAGCGCCTCATCATCTTCTACAAGCAATATTTTATTCAAGGTTGTCCTCTCCCTATCCGCATTCCATTTCAGTCATGGACCAATCAGAATAGCCCGACTATAAAATAGCCAGGCCCATTCTACTATTGTTCTCTGATCACATCGATGATATTATCTTTTTGGATTTTTCTCAGTGGGTTCAGAACAGATAAAAAGCTGATGAACAAAGCTGAAACAAACGTAATGAGACAAGCTTGGTAGGGGATCGTCCATTCGACCCTCAAGACACCGGAAGCCGCCAAATAGATAATATAGGAAAGTATACACCCGAAAAAGATCCCTTGCAAACTTCCAGAAACACCGTAAATCAGCGTTTCATAGATGATCATTTTTTTCAAATTCCTTTGTGACATGCCTATGGATTTTAACGCAGCCAGTTCTTTTCGTCTGATGATGATGCTGATCGTAATCGTATTAAGGATATTGAGACTGCCAATCAACGAAATGACAGTGATAAAACTGTATACCAGCACTTTTATGACGAGCTCCGAATCTTTCTTCACTTTATTCTCTTCGATGCGATTCACGATGGTAATGTCGTGTTTTTTTCCAATAGACTCCTTGATATGAGCAACAGTTGTAAGAGATTGAGTTTTATCCTTCAAATCGATTTCAAAACGGCGGTCCTGTCCTTTCACTCCGGATACATTTTCAACCGACTTCAATAGCTTCAAAATTTGCTGTCTTTCTGCTGAAAAATCATCATTATCTGGTTGCAGAGTGATGGAAAGATCTGATTTCGTGGATAAATCCTTCACATATTGGTGTGCAAGTGCGATATCCATCATAGACGAGAAAGTAATAAACAATACACTGGATATAATGATGGATAGGATCGTAATGGTATAACGATTTTTATTTCTTTTGACATTTTTCAAAGCTAGGCTCAAGGGGAAAGATAACGGCTTTTTCAACGCGTTATTCTTGTGTTTTTTGAGCGCCTCTTTTTTAATGGACAGCCTGCTGCTGATGGCCAGCAGTGGGGATATTCTGCCCGCAAAAAAAGCCGGGTAATAACTGGATGCTAATACAGCCGCCAGTGTAATGATCGAACTGATGAATAAAATCCACCAATCGATATGAAAGAACGAAACATATGTACGATCTTCTAAAATGAGCGAGAAAATGGATTGGAGAGCAGCAACCGCCAATATGCTACATACAAGCCCAATCGGTATAGCAATGACAGCCAGCACAGCAGCTTCTCTCATCACGATTTGTCTAATTTGCTTTCGCGTAGCACCGATGCTTCGGAGCAAGCCGAACTGCTTCATTCGCTCTACGACGCTGATTTGAAAAGCGTTGTAAATCACCACAACGGTCGCGGTCACAACAATACTGACGGCGATGATGAGCACGGCCAAAATCGATTGATTCGATTCCGGTTTCAAAACTTTGATCAATCGCTCATTGATCACAAGATTCTCGTCTTCCGTAAGTGATTTCATCTCCTCTAAAACCTCTTTAAAGTCCGCATTCTCGTTGATTTCGGCTAGGATCCTACCCTCTCCCATGGCAAAATCATGCTTATAGGTTAGGAAACGGCCCACTTTATTTTCCTGAGTGAACGCGCGATTATCCAGTAAACCAATCAGTTGATAGGTTTGACCATCGAATGCAAATGAGTCGCCGATCTGAAGATCCTTTTTCAAGTAAGGAAGCGTCCATGAATCGACTGCTGCTTCATGCTCATTGGCTGGTAATCTGCCATCAACGAGACTGTAGGTTAAAAACTCCAAGGCGCGATGATTAGCGAAATTCTTTTGAACAGAAACCTCTCCAACCGGAACGATGACGCCCTGAGACATCAAACCAAACGAAGCAATTTGAGGATTATATTTGATTTTGTTTACGAGTGCTTCATCGTAATTTGAAATACCGAGATGAAATGAAGACCCGTTTAACTTCTTGATGCTCTCAATTTGTGATAGTTGTGATCCTTTCATATAAAGGCCGACTGTGGAAATTAACGCTACAGAGAGTATGATTCCGATCAAAGTCAAAATCGTTCGTTTCATATTCCCCTTTAAATACTTGCTGCTTAATTGTTTATAGCTGCTGATCAAAATCATTCTCCTCCAGTCTTTTGGCTAATTCGCAGCAAGCCGTTGATCTGAAATGATCGTACCGTCTTCTATCGTGATGATCCGGTCAGAAGCCGAAGCAATCGCAAGATCGTGCGTAATCAAGACAATGGTTTGATTGTATTTCCTGGCAGTCAATCGTAATAAATCCATGACTTCCTTCGTATTTCGCGTATCCAAATTACCTGTGGGCTCATCCGCTAAAATCAAGTGCGGACGATTCATTAAGGCCCTACCGATAGAGACTCGTTGCTGTTGACCCCCCGATAATTCGGAAGGCAAGTGGTCTTTTCGTTCATGGAGACCCAGGATTTCAATCAGTTCATCCAAATACGTCATATCTATCGGTTCATCATCCAATAACATGGGCAACGCGATATTTTCCTGCACATTCAATACCGGGATCAAATTAAAAAACTGAAAAATAAACCCGACTTTTCTTCTTCTGAATATGGAAAGTTCATCATCTGTATAATCGTAAATATTATGATCCCCAATGAATACTTGTCCTGAAGTTGGACGATCCAACCCGCCTAAAATATGCAGCAGTGTACTTTTACCAGAGCCGGAAACACCAACGATGGAAACAAACTCACCTTGTTCGATAGAAAGGTGAATCCCTTTTAACGCATCTACCCTGCTATTTCCTTCCCCATAACTTTTTACTACGTTTTCCATCCGTACAACTTCCATACAGTTCATCCTCTCATCACTCAAACTCAATCTTGTACGTCTACGAAATTTACTTTGTTTGCGCTATCTGCATAAACGGTCTCGATTTCCTGTAAGACTTGGTTTACCTTATCTTTCTTTTTATAATCGAAGCCGCCATTTTTAAACTGGATCAAGGAGAGCGTTGACTCTGCTTCGGTTAATTGGTTGTAGGTCTGGTCGTCAGCGATAACAAGATCCGCTTGTGGGATATACCCGATCCACATCTGATGGTTCACATACTCTACAGGTACCATCTGACCGTTCAAATCGATTTGGTTACTCTTCATTTCTGCATCATTTAGAGAGTAAAACAAATTTTGACCATTCGATAATTCTTTTATGCTAGTAACAGGGTCTGTAATAATGCTTGTACTGTTTGGGTCTTGTCTAGCTCTGAGAATCCCCTTTTTGATGAATTGCTCAGCTGTGGATCGAGTAACAACCGAATATTTGATTTCTCTTGTTTCAAATTCTTTACCTAGTTCTTTTTGATCTTCCTCTGCCAATTTCGTCATTTTTGTCGTTGTAACCAATTTCATTTTGTAGTCAATCGTCTGTTTGGTGTTATCTTTATACAACTCTTTGACCTGATACGCATCCTTTTCTGTACCAATAACAAGAACGCCATCGACCGCTTGCGATGGACCTTCTACAAAGCGGTTTACTCCGAATCCAATCCCTGCAAAGATGACAATAACCAACAAGAAACCTATTACTTTCATCATCGTAACTGCTCCCTTATAAACTATTTATGTCTGGATTATAGACGAGATTTTCATGTAATTGAATGACTCTTGTCTAACGATTTGACGGTCTTTCTTACAATTTAGTAAGAATGTAGCCAAACTAAACCTTGGGTTTTCTCCCGCAGGGTAAACAAAAAAAAGACTGCTTCACCAGCAAGAAGCCGAAGCAGTCTTTTCTCTTATACAGATGTAGTTGTGCTTTCTTCTCTTTCAAGTAATACATTTCTCATTTCAAGCATCACTGCTGGTCCCTGTGGCAAGACGAAGTTAGGCTGCGTGGTACCAGATGCTACTTCATAAGCCATAGCTTCTACTGGATTCACAACGATGTGACCGTCCTCTCGGAGCTGGTTTACATTTCGCTGAACCACATTTTTCGTCCACATGAGGCGATTCATATTTGGAAAAAACATAACGGGTTTTGGATGCGCTAGAATAGTGGAGGTTAGCAAGTTTGAGGCAATTCCGTTTGCAGCTTGTCCAATTACATTTGCCGTTGCTGGCAAAACAGCGAACAAATCTGCCCAACGCGCTAACTCAACATGATTCATTTTTTTCTCAAGACCAGGCTCTTCATCTATAAAGATCTCGTCACAGTAAAACAAAATCGAAGACGGCGGGATCAGCGTTGCGGCCTGTTCTGTCATCACTACTTTTACTTCTTTGAACAGGGCTCGAAACATACTAAGATAAGCAGACACTCCCATAACGGCAATTGAGCCTGATATTCCGACCAAAAGTTTCTTCTCCTTCAGAAATGGATCGTGTATCATCTCTCGATTTCTCCTCTTTTAGGCCAACAGGAATGGCTGATCCCATAGCGGCTCTTGATTACTACTTGCAGAAAGTAGAGCAAGACCAATACCGGCTGCACCTTCAAGTGCACCTGCCTTATTGAGCCCTACTTTTCCATCACCAGTTGGTTCTATATCTTGATAGCCAAAAGGAAGCGACGGATTAAAATTATCTACTAGGCACTTAGCTAAATACTCGATATGTGGTTGATAGCGCTCGTCATCTGTTATCGTTGCCATTCTAAGCGTCATTTGCAAAAGTCCTGCTTTTCCATGACAAAACGTATCTGCGTACAGATTCCAATCGCTTTCTGATCTCTTGAAAACATCGTCGTAAGCTTGAATAGCCAGATGACAATAAGATGAATCTTGCAAAGCTTCACCCGCTAGATAGAGTGAACGAGCTACCCCTGGTGTACCATAGCACCATGCATCACGTCGAAACGGCTGTTGGGAAAGCACTTCTTCCCCTATCTCTTCTTCTAATTTCACTCTACCTCTCCACATAATCCCATGAGCGTCGTTTTCCTTCCACCGCACCAACCATTCTGCTATGTTACGTATGGCCTCCCTCTGACCAGGTACTTCTACTCCTTCTTTCAAAGCAAGTGACAATAAGGCGAGTGGTCCAGGAATCCCATGAGCAAGACCTACGTTAAAATTGCCTTTCGGATACATCTCTTTATCAATGTCTAAATACTGCATCTCTTGAGTCAAGTACCACCCTGGTATTTTTCTACCATCTTCATAATCTCTTGGCTGGCTTACATATACGAAATATCGCAAAACATCCAGTAAGGCAGAGTGGAGAGCATCGATTTGTTTACTTGCTAGTAAGTATCGTCCAATGCCTGCTACACCATTAATAGCATCATAGATATGAGGATTACTTCCCCCTCTTTTTTTATCAAGGACATACTCGTCTTGAAGTATGACAGCTGTTCTTGTAGCGAGCAATTGATCCAGTTGTCCAAGAAAACGTTGGTAATGCACACGATTGCGTGAAGCTACCAGCGTAGCGAAGCAAATACCTGCTACTCCGCCACACATAGATTCATTTGAAATCCCTACTGCCTTAATTTTTTCTTGAAGAGCAAGAAGATGTTCGTGAGCAATAATATTCCAACCTTTATCAGGGAAATGTCGATCCAGCTCAGCAAAAAAGAGGATCGTACCTGGATATCCATGAGAAAGAGTAGCAGCCCCCCAAGGATGTTGATGAATCGGTCCTGCGACACTTATGTTATTTTTGTCCATTACGACTTTTTCTACCTGAATGGGATCTCGCAAACACGCGGCTACCTTGAGTGCAGTAGATAAAACCTTTGTTCGTAACTCTTCATTGTTAATTCCTTTCCATGCATGCTTACTCGTTCCCACTGTCTTATTTGTCTTCATACTTTCCCTCCCTCTCTTTTACATTTGTCCGACCATCTGTCTTGTCGATTCATCCGTTTCTTCCAGATAAAAAGAAGCCTGCATATGAAAAAGAGATGCATAAACGCCGTCTTCTGCGATTAGTTCCTTATGAGTACCCGTTTCAATGATCTCTCCTTGTTTTAGGACAAGAATCTGGTTGGCATATCGAACAGTTGAAAATCGATGGGAAATAAATAATCCCATTTTATTCTGGGTCAATTCACGGAATCGAGTGAATACTTCTTGCTCTGCTTGAGGGTCTAGTGCTGCTGTCGGCTCGTCAAGAATGTATAAATCCGCATCGCGCATGTAAGCACGAGAGATGGCAATACGTTGCCACTGTCCCCCTGAAATCTGATACCCATCCGCAAACCATTTGCCAAGCTGTGTATGAAATTGCTGCGGAAAACGTTTAATCATTTCATCTGCTCCGGCCAGTTTGCTTGCATCGATTATTGCTTCTTCATCATCAGCTTTTAGATAGTTACCAAAGCCAATGTTTTCACTGACTGCCATCTCATATTTAATAAAATCTTGAAACAAGGCGCTAATTTTTTGACGCCATTCATTCTCCTCATAGTGGTTAATTGGCTTACCATCAAACAAAATTTCGCCTTCTGTCGGTTGATACAATTGCGTAATTAATTTTACGATGGTCGATTTTCCTGAGCCGTTCTCTCCTACTAATGCTAGCGTTTCCCCTGGGCGAATGGCGAAGCTTACATTCCGTAACGCGTAGGCATTGACACCTTGATATTTGAACGAGACATTGCGAAACTCTAAACCAGACACGTTCTTCTCAAAAGGATCATTTTCTGCTATTGCTATTCTTTTCTCATCTGGTACAGCTAGAAATGTAAATAACTGACTAATGTACAGATTGTTTTGATACATGTTAAAGATTGTTTGCATAAGATCTGTGGAGGTAGTTTGGGTGTAAGAAATTGCTTGGATAAACGCGATTAAGCTACCTACTGCTATCGTACCTAATATCGTTTCCCACACGACATACGACTGCATCGATACTACAGCAATAAGTGACAGGGCTTGAAACCCTAGCGCCACTTTTGTTCTTTTTATCACCATTGCCTTGTCTTGATTAAAAAATCGCTCGTAATATTTGCGATATCTATCGACCAGAAATGGGCCAAGTTGAAAGGTTTTTAGTTCTTTTACTGATGAATCGCTAGTCAATAAATTCATCAGATAATATTGCTTGCGACGATCAGAAGCTCGGTTGTGGTCAATCATAAATTCCTCTTGTCCTAATCGAATAAATGAGAAAGTAGAACAAATAGGTAGTAAGAGCAAAAATAGTGCTAGCCACCACTTCCAAGTGATCAGCATAGCGGAAACAGATAGTAATACAATCACATTACTAATAATACTTATCACCTGTTGAAATAACTGATAGGGGCGAAAAGTGGAATCTTGCTTTGCCCGTTGAAGCTGGTCATAGATTCCTGCATCCTCAAAACTTGAATAAGGAAGTCGCGTAGCTTTATTCATGATCAACAGGTTTACATGATTGGATAGCAGTTCTTGATATAACGTTTTATAGACCAGATCAACATGTTTGAGAATATCGCGGATCACGGCGAGAAACGCGAACAGACCAAACGCGATGATAAGCGGAACGATTGCCCCACCCGCAGAGATGGCGACTGCCGCATTAATTAATGATTGCGTGGCAATAATCACTCCTACAGGAATCAAGCTACTCAGAATCGTCAATATCATAACAATCGCAAAGTAACGAGGATTCGTTTGATACAGTAAACGAAAAACACTCGGCCAATGAGAGAAGGAAGCGAATACATTTCGAATCGTTTCTAATCGATTGCTGTTTTCCTTAAATGGAGTCACCAACATTCTCCCTCCAGTGAAGCTGGCTGTGTAAAGTATGGCGTACAAAGGCCATCGCTTTTTCCTCCAGCTCTCGCCTTACTCCAAATAAGCGATTGCAATGCAAATGGATCAAGCTACCCATGATCATCGATGGGGAACTCCAAAGAGAATGGTTTTGTTCACCTTCAGCTACAAGCCTCCCGAAATCTTCCATTACATCCGCTCTCAAGGCCATCGCTTCACAAATGGCTTCCCCACTTGGATGTCTGCGCAATCCTTGCCAATCGTTCCGTGGATCAGCCAGAGTAAGCAATGGTTTACGCCATTTTCGGAATTCTTCTCTCTCGGCATCCTTTTTCACACGCATTTCCATCCAAGCCAGTTGCTGTTCAAAACTAAGTCCGAATCTAGTCATCATGTCAATAATGCTAATCGTAGCCAAAACATAGTCAGGTAGATTCGTTTGACGGAACCGCAATAACCTCAAAAGATTTGCAGTCGTCTGACTATCTTTGGCAAATACTCGTTCCGCATCACCCATGATCGATGGTCCACCGTATCTTTCTACTTCGCGATCATATGTATCAATAACCATTCTTTGAATGAATCCTTCTCGCTGACACTCTTGAATCCAAGGGTAAAGTTCTGGAATAATCTCCTGCATAAGCTTTTCGGGCTTGCCGTGAAAACGGAGGCGAATATGATGGTCCGGGTCTATGTATCGCATGAAAAACCATTCGTCTGCCGCTCCCTTTTTTACCATGGAATCCGCAAACGCACGGATCTGATCAACGATAAATTCATCCTGTCTCTGGTGGCCTCCATACAGTTTTAAAAACAGCCAATCACTTCCAGGCATTTTTATGTATTGCTCCTTAGATAGAACATTTTCATTTCTATAGGAGGGGATATTTTTTTTCTTCTCAATAGGTGATCTTCTCAGTATTGGAACCACACATTCCATCGAAAAATGCCCTTCTGGTCCAGTGACCCAATACTCTTCTCTACCTCCGATTTTTTCACGGAGTTGAATGCTTCTTGACTTGAACAATTCTGTACGCAACTCTTCTACGTGATAAGGATTATCCAAATCTAACAAAATACGGTTGTCACCGAAAGCCATGTACACATATCTTGGTAGATCCCACGCCATTCTCCATGTAGCAAATGCCTCATTCCAGATCTTGTCTTCTTTCGGATCTCCCTTCAGCCCTAGAGAATCTGGTGTCACCTTCCATATGGCAGGCGATAAGATGGTTTTTCCATAGCGAACACGTGGCAGATACGGCGAAGCATCCATATTCCCCCAAGAGAATGGGCTCCAAAGACGTACATTTTCCATAGAGACTTCACGCAAGAAACGATAAATATTTGGAGCATTCTTGAAATTAAGCATATTATCCGACGAAAAAATTAGTTTCTTTCCATGTGTACGGGATCTCAGATAGAAATGCTCTATATTGGCACCTACCACAATATCCTCAAGTTGAAGCGAATGTAGAGTCTTCTCTGAGCAATTCGTACCAATGGCCAGTTCATATTGGCTAAGGGATGGGTGGAGTACGATATTGGCATGACGTCCAGCGGATGAAAGATAATTGGCATCAACAAAGATCACATCTTCATACTGTTCCTGTGCCTGATTATGAATCTGTTCATGTTTCGCTAGCGCTTCTGGTCCAAGTATATCGAGGAATCTTCCAAATGATTGACCCACCTTAGCTGAACCAGGCATGGGTGCTACCTCTAGCAGATATTCTCCTTGATCGATTGCTTCCTGTGAGAGTGCGATTACCTCTACATACAATTCCGCGGAATCTGGTGCGTATCTCGTATCAACTGGCTCTGTATCTAGCTGATCGAGAATATCATTCGTAATTTCTATTTCCCTCGTTTTTGTTGCAATCGCATGAACTACTTTTCTCATCAAACTAGCTTCGCGCTTATCGGAATACTTGAGAGGGGATACTTGCTCTCTTCGACTGCTTTGTGGAAACATATATCCTGCTGGAGCCCCTAAACCAATCTCATCGCTAAGAAGCTCCAAAACGGGGACTTCTCTTGACGTTCCGTATTTTTCCAAAAAGTCCTTATGATAGCTTCTTAGATGGGCTGCTCCTCGCTGTGGTAAGGACAGGCGCCACAGACATTCCACCGCTTTTGCTACTTCTTCACCTATATTCTTATGTAAAGATACATTGTGATTACCTACATGGAGGTCTACTTGTACGGGCATCATGCTAGATTCAAGAACCTTCATCCGCGCAATCAAGTCTTGAAAGTCTAGTTTACCCGTTCCTATAGGAAGTCCGTCGTATTGGTTCATTTTTGTTTGAATAGCAGCTAATTCCAAGTATGTATCCTGTACGCCATCAAGTAGCGCAAGGCGCTCCATCACATAAGCAAATGGAGTGGCTACTGTGAGTGGTGGACGTAATTCGCTAATCAAAAACTCTTGAGAAAATAATTGCCATAGGAGTCCGGTTACTTTCTGTTCCCCCGCCTCAGGGTACTTTTCCATCAACTTAGCAATTAATTGTTCAAATAGGATCGGCTGTTTTGCCAGATCAAACACGGCGTGCACCACTTCTGTAGCACGGATAGAAATCCTCTCTTTTTGTTTACCATCTAACCGATTCATTTGACCGTATTCAGTGGTAAAAGCAAGCTCCATTCGCCCGCCTACCTGCACCGAAGCGTGATTTCGTTGTACTTTCAACTGTTTTACTACATCAAGTCGTTGCTCAATTCTCTGAATGATTGCAAGCAACCATTCCATGTCTGGACGTGTACGTTTTTGGTGAAAAAGTGAGTCTTTCAACAAAACATTTGTCTTGTCAGTGAATGAGCCCACAGCTACACCAGCGAATAAGCCATATGGAGTGGAACGGGTACTCATCCTTAACAAAAAACGAACAAAACTAGATAATGCCTGCTTGGTCTTTCGAGAAGTAGGATCGCCTTCTAGATTCGGCAATGCTTCGTACAGCGATGGACTAGAGATGAGAATAGCTTCTCGTACCTTCTCGTCCTTCGCATATTCCTTTATAGCAGCCAGATAATCACTGGTTTGATTTAATTCATAGAAGATATCTATTGGATACAGTGGTACCCGTAGCATAAAAAAGTCAGCTGAGGCAAACAGGTTTCCCTCCTTCTTGTCCTCTGGGTAGCGAGTAGTCAGCTCCCTCTCTAACATTTGCTTGGCCATTCATACCCCTCTTTCCCATACATGAAGTGAGACTATAAAGGAAGAACATCGCTTATCGCGATGCTCTTCCAGTGTCAAACTAAATTTTAGCAGCAGTTGCTTTGGCACCAAGTAACTGAGCAGAATGTAGTGCAAATGAGGTCGCTCACTACTGAATCCGATTGTACTTGATTTACCTCTTTTACTTGAACATCCAAATCAAACAGATCTTTTTGCATTTTTTGTTCCTCCTCTAATTTTATTATTCGTAGCCAGAACTTCACGCGCGTATGTAAGTATTTGGTTACGCTTACAATATTAAAATAGAAATTATTCCCAGTAAAGGATATTTTTTAAAATTTCTCAGAGTTTTCACATTTTTTTACCCGTAACGTTTTTAAAACAGAAAAAACCATATCTCATTGAAAAAACTCCAATGAAAATGGCTTGTCTCTCGTAATAAAGAAATCGCCTCAAGTATTTACTATAGGGAAGCAAAAGAACAGTATTTAACAACAAATACTGTTCTTTGCTTTACATATTCAGATTGCGCTTTTAGTTGAGGTCGAAACGATCTGCATTCATTACCTTCACCCATGCCGCTATGAAGTCACACACAAACTTTTCTTTGTTATCGTCTTGCGCATAGACTTCTGCAATAGCACGCAGAACAGAGTTTGAACCGAACACGAGGTCAACAGCAGTCGCTGTACGTAAGACTTCACCAGTTTTACGATCACGGCCTTCAAATACGCCTCCGTCTACAGGCTTCCACTGGACTCCCATGTCTAGCAAGTTAACGAAGAAGTCGTTCGTGAGTGTGCCTACACGATCCGTGAATACACCGTGTCGTGTGCCATCGTGGTTGGTACCAATAACACGCATACCGCCAACGAGTGCAGTCATTTCTGGTGCAGTAAGGTTTAATAGCTGTGCTTTGTCTACCAGGAGCTCTGCAGGACTTACACGATACTGCTTCTTTTGATAGTTCCGGAAACCATCAGCGATTGGCTCGAGCACAGCAAAGCTTTCTTCATCTGTCTGCTCTTGTGTTGCATCGCCTCGTCCAGGAGCGAAAGGAACCGTTACATCAAAGCCAGCATCTTGTGCAGCTTTTTCGACTGCGGCACTACCGCCGAGTACAATCAAATCAGCCATGCTAACTTTTTTACCAAAGTCCTCTTGAATGACTCCTAGGATCGTAAGCACTTTTTCAAGTTTTTTAGGCTCATTCACTTCCCACTCCTTCTGTGGAGCAAGACGAATACGAGCACCATTTGCGCCGCCACGCATGTCCGAGCCACGGAAGGTACAAGCGGAAGCCCAAGCCGTTGTTACCAGTTCGCTGACGGTAAGTCCCGAGTCTAAGATCCGTGTTTTCAGATCTGCTACATCGGCATCTGTTAATTCATAATCAACAGCGGGTACAGGATCTTGCCAGATAAAATCTTCTGCTGGAACTTCTGGGCCCAAATATCTTGAGCGAGGTCCCATGTCACGATGTGTGAGTTTGAACCATGCACTTGCAAATGCATCTGCAAACTCCTCTGGATTTTCATAGAAACGACGAGAAATCTTTTCGTAAGCTGGATCCATACGCAAGGCCATATCCGCAGTGGTCATCATCGTTGGAACGCGAACGGATGCATCTTCTGCATCTGGTGCAAGATGCTCATCAGCAGGATTTACAGCAGCCCATTGGTGTGCACCTGCAGGGCTCTTGGTCAGCTCCCATTCATAGCCGAACAATAGTTCAAAGAAACCATTATCCCATTGTGTCGGATTCGCAGTCCAGGCACCTTCAATACCACTACTGATGGCGTCGCTACCTTTACCGGAACCATGTGTGCTCTGCCATCCTAAGCCCATTGCTTCTAAAGGAGCGGCTTCCGGCTCTGGGCCAACAAGAGCAGCATCTCCTGCGCCATGAGCCTTACCAAATGTATGACCACCTGCCACGAGTGCAACGGTTTCTTCATCGTTCATTCCCATGCGTTTGAAGGTTTCGCGAATGTCCCGAGCACTTGCAAGCGGATCAGGATTTCCATTCGGACCTTCGGGGTTCACATAAATCAGCCCCATCTGAACAGCAGCAAGCGGATTCTCGAGCTCACGATCACCGGAGTAACGCTTATCTCCTAGCCATTCCTTTTCAGCACCCCAGTAAATATCTTCTTCTGGATGCCAAACGTCCGCACGTCCGCCTCCAAAACCGCTTGTCTTCCCACCCATGGACTCAATCGCAGCATTACCTGCTAAAATAAGCAAATCCGCCCAAGAGATCTTGTTTCCATATTTTTGCTTGATTGGCCATAGCAGTCGACGAGCTTTATCAAGGTTGGCATTGTCTGGCCAGCTGTTAAGAGGAGCAAAACGCTGTGTGCCAGTTCCAGCACCGCCACGTCCATCGCCTGTACGATATGTACCAGCGGAGTGCCACGCCATACGGATAAATAATGGCCCGTAATGTCCGTAGTCGGCAGGCCACCAATCTTGGCTGTTTGTCATAAGATCATAAAGATCCTGTTTTAGAGCCTGATAGTCCAACTTTTTGAACTCTTCTGCATAATTGAACGCTTCGCCCATAGGGTTAGATTTTCTGTCATGCTGATGCAGGATGTTCAAGTTCAACTGGTTGGGCCACCAGTGTTTATTCGACGTAGCACTAGGGTTGTGATTCGTAGTGCTACCGTGCGAAAACGGGCACTTTCCAGTGTTAGCGGTTGCCATAGAGTCCATTTGCACCTCTCCTGTCACTTTAAATTAAGTATTAAATAATAATACTTCTAATTAATTTATATAGCAGTTAACAAGAGAAATCAACATCTTTTTGCTCTTTTCATTTTCACAATAAAATATATGAACTCTTTCATTTCCGATTTTATGCTGATTCTAACGTATGCATGGACCATGTAGATTATGATTTTGTCACCAGCTCCTTAGCCTCTTTTCCTGGTGGGTACAGCTTGCGGTCAAGCTCCATTGTTCGGAAAGAAAACAAAAAGCCCACTATTCTCTCCCCGTAACGGGATGTGTGGGCATTTTGTGTGTAATTGTTTCGACTTCGCTTCCTTGTTTATATTGATTATGTCCTCCTGCCATCTGATCAAAAAGAATGATCCAAGCACTTGGAGTCAGGACTTGGAATTCTCAGTCAATAGAGTCCGGAGAAATCACTTCCCATTTTCCAAACAGTGTGAAACCCGCTGCTTTAGCCAAGGCAGTAGACGCATGGTTGTCCAGTTGGCATCGGTACTGCGGTTCGAATCCCTGACCATTGGCGTATTTGCAGATAGAGCGCACTACTTTTCGTGCGTGCCCTTTTCCTCTAAAGGACGTCAGCGTCAGTACACCGAGATCCGCAATTTGCGAACCCGCCTTCCATGGATACATACTTGCGGCGCAGACCAGGCGATTTTGCTCAAAAGAGCCGAACACCACCCAGTGATCCAATTCCACGTAAGCGTCATCCAAATCTTGTTCCGAGGCGGAGGACTCGAACTCGGAGAAAACAACTTCATCTTCCTCTGTTAACCGGCGCAAGTCACCTTCAAGGTTTTCTTGTAGCATTACGTTCATATCCGCTTCAGAAAAATAAAAAAGATAATCTGCGCCATGCAGGGTGACTCCCGCTTCATTCAATTTCTGGCGAAAGATCGACTCAGATAGGTCTTGTTGTTGGGATAGGCCTACCTTATTGGCCAGCGCTGGTGTCAGAACCGTCATGACCCGGCCATCGGAGGTTTCCAGCACCATGACCCTACTGTCTTCGTCAAGATCAGGGTTGATGGCAACAGTAAAGAATTCATCGGTATAAAGGAGGTTACCGGTCAAAAATTGCTCGCGCCAAAAGTCAGTGATCGTATGTGAAAATACAGGCATACGGTTTATTTTATTTGTTTGATTTGTCATTATGTTCACTTCCTTATACGTTAGACTCATCAAAAACACGAAGCATAACAGTTTCTACAAACGCAAGTTACCTCGTTGTGTTGAGAAGAAAGAAGATTCCTCATCATTTTCGTAGTACAAGCTGAATGACATGGGCTAATCCATTGTACGCTTTACCTGCCACACGCTCTTGTTCACCATAGAAGAAATGGATCACTTCATGACCTTCGCACCAAGCAAGGATATCTTTGGGATCATATAACATTTCAAGTTCTGGAGGGCCGCCCGTACCATACTTTACTTGTTCCTTGGAGAAGACCTCAAGCATGAGAATTCCTTTGGGCTTTATCGCCTTTTTCATTTTATTAAGAACCAAGGTCTGCGCATCTTTATAAAAATGGCCATCTATTATAATGGCGGCGTCATATTCCTCCGGCGGGACCTCTTCCTCCAAAAGGTCAATTTTTTGGGTATGTACGTCAACGCCATGCTTCCGAGCTAGTTTTTTCGTTTTCTGCAATCCGCTCTCCGCGTAGTCAATCGCTGTCACTTCATGATTTCTTTTTGCTAAAAAAACTGCATTCCGACCTTCACCCTCTGCAAAAGCGATCACTTTTTGATCTTGTTCTAACCGAAAAGCCTGTTGTTGAATAAAAACGTTTGGTTCTTCTCCGTAATAATATTCTTCCGAATGAAACCTCTCATTCCAAATATTCCCCATATTCACCAACCTCCTTTGATTAAATATTGCCAGATGCAACCATGATGGTAGATTTCTGTTGCATGGGTGCAGAGAAAGCCTTGGCTATTTTATTTGACTATTATAGAGTTATTATATCCATGATATCTTCGTAATGGGTGGTGTGTCAAGGTCAATGACAGATCGGCATCACCTACAAAATAGCCTTTTTTTGAACGCACCTCTTGACCATAGGTCTGACCTAAGGTGTATGGTTAAGATATTCCACCACATCCCTAGGGAGTAACGTTTATGAAGAGTGAAATCACCATTAGCGAATTAGCCAAGCTTATGAATGTGTCAGTTCATCAGATTCGTTATTTTGAAGAGAAAGGAGTTCTTCTACCTGCTTACGTAGATAACAATCAGTACAGGATGTACAGCATGGATCAAGTTTACCAGCTAGCCCATATTCTGTTGCTGCGCAAATTGGGAGTGCCTGTCCAGTCGATTAAAGAATGCATGACTTCCTTTTCTGCTGATCAATACGGGAAGCTACTCAATCATTCTTTGAGAGAAATACATACAGAGATACTTCGACTTCAAGAACTTCAGCATTTCATAAACAGAGTATTGCATGAACAAAAGAATTTTATTTCGCACTCCAATGACTACCAAGTAAAGTGGCGCGAAACCACCTATTTGGCACGATGGATGGAAATGGGTTCACAAATGACGCTAAGCGCCAAACTGTTGGCTGAACAGGCCAAGTCTGTCCCGAACTTGTTCGAATCAGACATTCATTTTATCGAGGATGGTTCCGGTACGATTACGTTATACACGGAAACAGAAGCGCCTGGCGACTATTCATTGCCCAATGGCAAATATCTTTCTACCCAGAAGCTGATCCATGAAGATGATGAGCTAGAACAAGTGATTGAACAGTTTTACGCCTATGCTGCAACACAGCCTTATGATATCCAGGGACCCTTAATCCTCATTGAAAGATCTTACTTATCGCTTTTTAGTCCAAGCCAACTGCACTATGAACTACAAGCTTTGATCGAACCGACTCAAAACCCTTACGAAGCTCAATGACGGCGATCTCGCCCTCTTTTTCGAAAAATTATTTGATCATGTTCCTACAGATCCTGCGAGTCAACGAATGGTCGCGCTACAAGAGGGAGAAGTTATCGGGACGATATCCATCAAGTGGAAAACCGAATTTGCTAGTAGACAAATATTTCCTGCATGGAAGAACTTCTATCGTTTTGGCAAATGGAATCTGATGAAAATGTTCATCGGGTTATCTTTCTTAGACCATGAACCACAGGCTGGAGAATGCTATATTGCGAGAAAGCAGCTTCCTATCCCATATATTATTCAAAGAGAAAACATGGAACTACATGGTAAAGAGATTGAAATGAATCATGACAAAGGGCGAATCGTCTCTACTAGACATCCGCCCTTTCGAAAGTATCGCCTCTACCCACTAATTCACTTCACATGAAAATCTGATTAGTCGGCAGCTCTGCTACAGTTCTTCTTCTATGATTTGCTGCCGTTTTAATGGTTGTTTACGAGACTCTTCATTATCTATAGAGAACTTCCTAAATCAGCTCTCCTGCCTGAAAACATCCCCTAAGCAAATTCTACCCCTAGGGTAATCTCAAGTCTTTTTGATTGGAAGATGAGTTTTATTAAGGATCCCCCGTGATCAGGATCTTTGCTCATACAGCTTAACGATTTCGATGATGGCGTTTACAGCGTGCACCATGGTGTCAACGGAGACATACTCGAACCGCCCGTGGTAGTTTTCCCCGCCTGTGAAAATATTCGGTGTTGGCAAACCCATGTAGGATAGCTGGGAGCCATCTGTACCACCGCGTATCGGCTGAATAATCGGCACGATTCCGAGGTTTTCTAGTGCTTGTGTAGCGATGTCAACTACTTCCATTACAGGCTCGATCTTTTCCCGCATGTTGAAGTATTCGTCTTTGATTTCGAGCTCAATTCGCTTCTCTCCGTATTTTTGCTGTAATTCTTCTACGATGCAAGCTAGTTCGGACTTTCTCTCCTGAAACCGATTGCGATCGTGGTCCCGGATCAAATAACGCAGCTGAGTTTGTTCGACGTCACCTTGAATGGAAGACAGATGATAGAAGCCTTCGTAGCCTTCCGTCTCCTCAGGAGATTCATCAGCTGGCAGCCTTCCATGCAGCTCCATGGCTATTTTAGCAGCGTTGACCATTTTACCTTTGGCCGAGCCGGGGTGAACGTTCTTCCCTTTGCAAGTAATGATGGCCGATGCAGCGTTAAAGCTCTCGTACTCGATCCCGCCAAGAGCACCGCCATCCATCGTATAGGCATACACTGCGTCGAAGGCGGACACATCAAACTTGTCTGGGCCTCTGCCGATTTCCTCGTCCGGGGTGAAAGCTACTCTCACTTTCCCGTGTTTTAGTTCTGGATGTCGAATCAGATAAGCCATAGCGGTCATGATTTCGGCAATACCGGCTTTATCATCAGCCCCAAGTAATGTGGTACCATCTGTCGTGATAACGTGTGGCCTTCGTAGCCAGCCAACTCTGGAAACTCACGTGGCGAAAGGACAATATTCAGTGCTTCACTCAAGACAATATCTTGTCCGTTATACTTTTCAATGACTTGCGGCTTCACACCAGCACCAGTAAAATCGGTAGCCGTATCCATATGAGCAAGAAAACCGATTGTTGGAATCTCTTTATCTGTATTGGACGGTAGCGTTGCCATTACATAACCGTTCGAATCTATCGTAACTTCCTGCATACCTATGGCTTTCAGCTCGTCTACGAGCATTTGCGCCAGCACTAGCTGCCCTGGTGTTGAGGGGCAAGTTTCGCTGTTCTCATCGGATTGTGTATCAACTTGTGCGTAAGAGATGAATCTTTTCATGATTTCCGTTTTCATGGTCTTATCTCAACTCCAGTACAATTAGTCAAACCTATTTAAGAAAGAGGCAATCTCGTGACAAATTCTACCACGATCCCCGTCTATTCTTCAATCCGCAAGTCATATTGCACTGCTGTCTCCGCTTATTTATTCTTCCTCATGGTCAAGAAATGCCTCCAGCTCATCCAGCTTGCTCGACCAGAAGTGACGATATGACGCCAGCCATTGATCGACTTCTTGGAGAGGTTCAGGCTGTATCGAATAGATGCTTTTTTGTGCAACTGATCGCACAGTAACCAAACCTGCTTCCCGCATGATTCGCAAATGTTTGGAAACACCCGGTTGACTTAATACTTTATTTTACAGTCTACAACTTTATTTTTACGGAACAGAAGTAATCTCCATCCTCATAAAAATTGGTTTTGGAATGGCTGTGAAAAATAAAACAGCGACGCTCCAGACCAGAAAATACAGTCTTAGACTCACCGCTGTTTTGATTGAAATAGCTAGCCTCGTTCGTTGAAGAAGTGACATACTATCCAGTCACTTATTCCCCATTCAAATGATAGATGAGTTGCACAACGCCAGAGGAGAACGTTTTTGTATTCACCAATTTTACATTCACCCTTTGCTTTATATCCATAAACAGCGGTTTTCCTTCTCCTAAAATAACAGGGTGAACAGATAATCGAAATTCATCTACAAGCTCTAAATTGATAAACGTTGTAATAAGACTAGCTCCACCATATAGCCAGATGTCTTTACCAGGCTTATTCTTTAATTGATTGACTACTTCAAGAATATTATCGTTGATGAATATTGCTTTATTATCAGTCCCTTTTTGTGTCTTGGAAAACACATATTTTTCTTTACGATGAACCAATCCCCAAATCTCTTTTTCCTGATCCGTATGTTCCATTTCTGGTGTAAATTGTCCCCATAAATCATAACTTTTTCTTCCATAAAGAATCGTGTCGATTTGATGTAAGAAATGAACAAAGCCCATTTCAGCGTCCATTATGCACCAATCAACTTCCCCATTTTTCCCTTCAATAAAACCATCTAAGGTAACGGCTAAATCTAAAATGATTCTTCGTTTCATAAATAGTGACTCCTTTCGTTGATCATCTACTCCCATTTTAGACCTTTAAATATGTCACCTTGTGTCTTATTTATAAATGAAGGATTATCACTATGAGCAACCTTTCATGTCCATGCATCGGGCAACAAATGTCCTTCTGCTACCAGCTTTGAGTTGCCTTCCAAGTAAACGGATTCGGCAGCATAATCTGTGAGATGGTAAGATATTTTAAGTGGTCCCCCTCGAGTAAGCAGGTTTACAGAGGTGTCTACATGACCTAAAATACCGGCAATGATTGCTGTAGCAGTCGATCCGGAACCGCACGCATAGGTCTCTGCCTCTACTCCACGCTCATAGGTTCTGATGCTAAGCGTTTGCCTATCAATTAGTTCCACAAAATTTACATTGGTACCATTGGGAAACTGCTGCTGATTATTTCTGACCATTCGTCCCCATTCTCTGAGTTGGTTGTCCGCTATCCCGAAAACATTTTCGACAAACCAGACCGTGTGGGGAACTCCGACAACACCGTAGTGGTAGACACCGCTCGGTCCGTCCCACTCATATGGTTGATTCAGCTTCAGTGCTTGCAATTGAACGTCGGGGAACTTGACCTTCACGCCGTTCTGATTGAGCTCTGCCTGATAGATGCCGGCCATCGTTTCGAAACTCATCTTTGTCTTGGCTGCTCCGATGTGGTAAGCAAAGCGCGATATGCACCTTGCACCGTTGCCGCACATTTCTCCTTCACTGCCATCTGCGTTAAAATACCTCATCTTAAAATCGGCGATGTTGGAGTTCTCCAGCAGCATGAACCCATCCGCACCGATTGAAGTGCCTCGCCTGCATACATTTTGGACAAAGGTTGAAAGCGCAACCTCGTTCAACAGGCCATCGCGATTGTCTACTACAATAAAGTCGTTGCCACAGCCATTCATTTTTTTAAACGGGATTCCAAGATCAAACATTTCGTTCCTCCTTTTATCCGATGATGTAAGAAGGATCGATTGCAGCGAATGATTGATAGAGATGGCAAGCGACCGATTGCCCTTCTATTTCACGAAGCTTTGGCAACTCGACTTTGCATATTTCCATGCTGGAACGGCAGCGAGGATGGAATTTACATCCCTTCGGCGGATTAGACGGAGACGGGAGATCTCCCGACAACACAATTTGCTCTCGCGTATCATCAGGATCGGTAATGGGTTTGGCTGAAAGCAATGCCTGTGTATAGGGATGCAGCGGTCTTCCAAACAGTTTTTCTTTCTCAGCATACTCGATGATTTCACCTAAATACATGACCGCCACTTTATCGGCAATGTGCTCAACTACGCTCAAATCATGCGAAATGAAGACATAGGTCAAGGAAAATTGTTCTTGTAGATCCTGCAGCAAATTAAGAATCTGCGATTGAATCGACACATCTAGTGCGGACACAGGCTCATCTGCGATAATCAGCTTTGGCCGAAGAATCAGGGCGCGGGCGATGCCAATTCGTTGTCTTTGCCCTCCGGAAAATTCGTGAGGATAGCGAGAGAGATGCTGCTTGCTCATGCCGACAATCTCAATCGTTTCTTCCAGTAGCGCTTGTCGCTGCTCTCGGGGAATACAGTGCGAAATCAGCGGCTCCGTCAAGATGTGCCCGATCGTTAGTTTCGGGTTCAATGTTTCAAATGGATTTTGGAAAACCATTTGCATATTTCGCCTTACTGCACGCATTTCATTTTTGTTCATTTTTCCTATTTCGTTGCCTTGGAAACGAATTTCGCCTTGGACCGGCTCCAGCAAACGCAGTATACATTTTCCCAATGTAGACTTTCCGCAGCCTGACTCACCGACAATCCCCAGCGTTTCTCCTTCATAGACGCTCACATCAATCCCGTTTAGAGCATGAACATAATGCGGTTGTTGAAACCACCCTTTTTTCATGCGAAACAGCTTGCGCAGACCTTTCACTTCCAGGATTGGCGTCGTCATCCACTTACCACCGAGCTTTCCTGTTCATGATCCTTGTCTTGGGTAAATAACCAGCATCGACAAGAAGAATGCTGATCCACTGGACGGAGCACAGGATTCCTCTCCCAACATATTGCCATCACTCTATCGCATCGCGGGGCAAACCGGCATCCATTGGGTTTGTTTTCCGGTGCGGGCACACTGCCTTTTATGCTGTGAAGCCTCTTTGCACGTTGCCTTGGTGTCGATTGGAGCAAACCTACGGTGTACGGGTGCTTCGGATTGCGCAGCAACGACCTTACGTCCGCTGTTTCAATCGCTTGTCCCGCATACATCACCATGACGCGGTCGCACACTTCAGCGACGACCCCTAAATCATGCGTAATCATGATCACTGACATGCCGATATCCCTTCTGATTTTTTTGATCAGATTCAAGATTTGCGCTTGAATTGTCACATCTAATGCGGTCGTCGGTTCATCAGCGATCAGTAATGACGGATTGCATGCGATCGCCATGGCAATCATCACCCGCTGCCTCATTCCTCCTGACAAACGGTGCGGGTAATCCCTGTAAATCTCTTCCGCTCGGGAGATGCCCACAACGGTAAGCAAATCCAGTACCCGTCGCTTTACTGCCACTTTGCTTTCACCCTCATGCTCGTGCAGTACCTCACTGATTTGTCTGCCGATCGTCAACACCGGATTTAACGAATGCATCGGTTCTTGAAAAATCATCGCCATTTCCTTGCCTCTGAGACTGCGCATCTCGGCTTCACTCAGTCCAAGCACTTCTTTCCCGTTGAATAGAATGCTTCCAGTCAAAGTAGCATTATTGTCCAGCAGTCGCATGAGCGAGAGTGAAGTGACACTCTTGCCGCAGCCCGACTCGCCGACAATTCCCAGCGTCTCCCCTCTTTTCACATGTAAATCAAGCTGATCAACAACCGTAATCGTCCCCGACTCTTTCGAGAACCGGGTTGTCAGCCCTGTCACTTCCAATACATTGTCCATAAATGGAATCCCCTCTCCCATCCTCTTATTGCCCTTTTACTTTTGCGTACGAGGATCAAAAATGTCACGCAAGGAATCTCCCAGCCGGTTTACTGCCAACACGACAATGGTGATGGCCAATCCCGGGTATGTCGCAAGCCACCAGGCATCGGTCAAATAATCTTTTCCTTCATTCAACATGGTCCCCCATTCGGGAGTCGGCGGCTGCGCGCCTAAGCCGATAAAACCCAATGCGGCCGTATCGAGAATCGCTCCCCCGACGAACAGTGTCATGTATACGAACAATACATTCGTAATATTGGGGAGAACCTGAAAAAGAATGATCCACCAGCTCGGCGTCCCGATCGATCTGCTGGCTTCCACATATCCAGAAGACATGATGACGAGCGTCGCTGCCCTGATCAGACGCGCAAAGCTGGGAATCGAAGAAATGCCGATTGCGATCATCGCATTGGTTTGACTCGGTCCAAGCGCCGCGACAATCGCCAAAGCCAAAATGATCCCCGGCAAGGCGAGCAAAATATCCATAATCCGCATGAGCAGGTGATCAATGAATCCTCCCACATACGCACTGATGACACCAATCATCGTTCCAGCCGCAACTGTGATGCCGACCGCCATGACAGCAACCACAAGCGTAACGCGCGTTCCGTATAAAATACGGGAAAACAAATCGCGGCCGATCGCATCCGTTCCGAGAACATGCTTGGCAGACGGGCCTTGCAAAAAGGCTTCGTAGTTACTTTCAGTAGGGTCATAAGGGGCGATCCAAGGCCCGACGATTCCGATCACAGAAATGAGTAATAGCACCACCAAGCTTAGTTTTGCCGCTCGCTGTTTCTTGATTTTTCCCCAAAATGCAAGCTTGGGAAAAATCGGGGATTTGGCTTGCGTCGCCCCATGTGCAACGGTTTTGTTCACCTCATTCAAGTTACCGCCCCTCCTTAACCGTAATGAGGTCGACACGCGGATCAATCAAACCATAGAGGAGATCGACCATCATATTTACCACGACATAGACGAAGCCCATAAGTAGTACAATGCCCTGAATCATCGGAAAATCACGGGATGAAATCGCACGGATAGCCAATGTGCCGATTCCAGGCCAGTTGAACACTTGTTCGATGATAACCGCCCCGCCCAACAGAGTCGCGATTTGCAAGCCTACCACCGTAACAACAGGAATCATGACATTGCACAAGGCGTGTCGGAATAGGATGATCGACTCCCTCAATCCCTTGGCTCGTGCCGTTCGAATGTACTCATGGGAAAGCACTTCGACCATACCTGAACGCGTCAGTCGGCTGATCATCGCGGAAGACAAAACGCCCAAGGTACAAGCAGGCAAAACAAGATCCTTCCATCCCGTACCGCCCGCGATTGGAAACCAGCCTAATTGAACGGAAAATAACATGATTACGATTAACCCCAGCCAGAAGCTCGGCAGCGATAATCCGATCGAAGCTGCCGCCATGAGCATAAAGTCCAAGAGCGTATTCTTGTATTTTGCAGCGATTATTCCCATCGTTAAGCCAATCACGACCGCGATGCCAATCCCAGCGAAGGCTAGCTTGGCCGTTGCCGGAAACCGTTCCATTATTTCCACGATGACAGGTCTTTCTGTTTGTAAGGAAGTCCCGAAATCTCCTTGGATTACTTTTTCCATGTAGGTCAGGTACTGATGAGGAAGGGGCTGATTTAGCCCCATTTGTTCACGTAACTGTTCCACTTGTGCTTTTGTAGCCTTTTCCCCTAACATGATCCGTACCGGATCTCCAGGAATAAAATGAACGAGCGCAAACGAAAAGATGGAAATGCCGAGGAGGACAATCACTCCCGATAGCATCCGATTCAACAAATACTGTTTCATGATTCGTTCACTCCTCTCTTCCAGAATGCGTATTCATTGCTTACGGCTAAACTCGCTTGGGAGTTTGGCGATAGGAGCCCATCATTCGAATAACCTTTTGACTTCCGTCTCGTATAAAGCGTACGGTTTGATCCGCCCCTTCAACATTCGCGAGAAAAACGTCTTCGTCGATCGCTTTTAAAGAGAATGAGTCCGAATGATCGACCGTTACGATCAGCGTGCCTGCCTCTACGCTTACCTGAAGATGCATTCCTTCCATTGAGCCGTACTCGCCCGCATATTCAAGCAGACGATCTTTTGGGAAGTCATATTCCTTATACGTGACATGCGTTGATTTCGCTGGACGATTCTCGATGCAGTGAAACGTGCCATGTGCCAATGCGGCAGCCGGCGAACCGCTGAGATTGGTGAGTGCCACGGCAGCCAATCCGTTCTCGGGGATGATGCTCATGTAGGCTTGGATCCCTTTTTCTCTGCCGCTATGGCCCAGCATCAAAGCACCGTAGAAATTGGGTGTAATCGCTACACCATACCCGTAATATTGGTTATGTTCGCATCGGAAATAAGGGGTGGTCATCTGCTGCATACTTTCCGTGCGAAGGATTCGTTCCTTGCCAATCAAACCTTTCGTTCGAAACAGCTCGGTGTATCTCATCATGTCGGTGAGCGTTGATTTTAATCCGCCGGAAGATTGAAACGGCGGTGTCTCAAATAACGGTGTCCTATCCTCGTACCCGTGCAACTCCATTAAAGAAAAGCAACTATGCTGCATTCCCGCTGGTTGGAGAATATGCTCCTTCACATATGTCGAATATGGCTTGCCGCTTGCCCGCTCAACAATTGCTCCCAGTAGCGTATAGCAATCATTCGAATAACTGAACTCCGTACCTGGTGCGCCCAATAAAGTAAATTCCAGTTGTGCCATATAGGTCATCAATTCCTCATAGGTGTTCATCCCACGCTTAAGTGCTTCATCAACGCAAGATAATGGCGGCAAGCCGGAGGAATGGGTTAGAAAGTTGTGAATGGTGATTGCTTCCGTTCCACGTCCCGTTTTCACATGAAACTCTGGCAAAAAACGGGAAATAGGATCGGCAACCGTCAGTTTTCCCGCTTCCTGTAGCTGCATGATCGCAATAGCAGTGAACGATTTCGTAATCGAAGCGATTCCGAACAAAGTATCAACTGTCGCTACCTGAACTTGCTCGGCATCACGATAGCCGAAGCCTTTGGCATAAACGAGCTGTCCGTGTTTGGCCACTCCAATTGCAGCTCCAGGCACGTTGCTTCCCATCATTATTTCTCGGACAAACTCCTCATAACTCACGATCCATTCCTGATTGTTCATGACCTGTTTCTCCTTGTTTTTTTGTTTCCTCGCTTACTTAACCCACACGTCCTGATACAATTTCAGTCCGGATGGATCAAGCATCAGTCCCTGAACGCGGTTGTTTACCACGACAAACCGTTTTTCGGTGTAAATGGGAATCCAAAACGCCTCCTCCACAGAGCGCTTCTGAAGATCTTCATAAATTTTCGCTCTCTCGTCGCTCTTCATCGTCACCTGTCCCTTTTCCAGCAAGGAATCGATCGTTTTGTCATGGATAGCTGAACGATTCATCCCACCGATCTGAGTTGAATGCATGAACGGAAACAAGATATCAGGGTCATCAGCGACGTATCCATCCAGCGCCATGTCAAATGTGCCGGCAGCAGTTAAATGGTCGACTGCGCTGCCTTCCAGATTAATGATTTTCACGTCTGCCCCAATCGCTTTGAACATTCCTTGCATCAACTGGGCAGGTTGAGACCATACTTCCATACTCAACAATTCGAAATGAAGTGGTTTTCCTGCTTTCTCCCTTATGCCTTGTACATTCAGTTTCCATCCGGCTTCTTCCAGGAGCTTTATCGCTTCCTCAGGGTTGTATTTGTAGGCATATTGGGCAATGGATTGATCGTATCCGAACAAATTTGCTGGCAGCGGACCATCTGCAACAATTCCTTCGCCTTGCAGATGCGACTGTACGATGGCATCCTTCTTTATTGCCATTTGCAACGCTTTGCGTACGTTTTTATCTTGTAATATCTCGTTTTTCAAGTTCAGCTCGACAAACAACCCCAAGCCGCGCTTTGTCTGCTCAAGTACCGTAAAACCATTGTTGTTCTTGAATTTCTTCGCGTCTTTCGCAGGCAGATCAGCGATATCGATGGTTCCGCTTTCCAAAGCAGCGACAGCCGTTTGCGGATTTCGAATCAATTTCAGAACTAATTTGTCCGGCCACGGTGGTCCTTGATTTTTAAAGGAGGGCGTTGCCCAGCGATAGGCATCATTTTGAATCAGTGTGATAGAATCTCCTGATTTCCAGCTCTCCATCTTCCATGGACCGACACCGACCGGATTCCTTCCGTATTGATCCCCAAACTTTTGCACCGCGTCCAGCGAGAGCGGCTGCATCCAGCTCGCGGAAGTGAAATAGGTGAGGAGCGTGGCAGACGGTTCATTCAACTCCAAAATAAGTGTCTGATCATCTGGGGTTTGGATCGATTTGATGATGCCAAGAACCATCCCTACGCCTTTCGGAGCGATTTCCGGAGACATGGCCCGCTCAAACGTTCGCTTGTACGCCTGTGCAGTAAGCAGTGTCCCATCATGAAAGGTAACGCCTTGGCGAATACGAAATGTCCATGTCTTCCCATCTTCCGAAATGGAGTACGATTTGGCCAGATGGGGCTTGACCTCATTTGTTTGGGGATCTCTGTAAAGGAGAGCCCCCCCTAGATTGAGCGCGATCCCCTCCGTGCTTAACGCTGTCGATTTGTGGACATCCAGTGTATCTGGTTCACTGCCGATCGCAACGGTGATCGTTCCGCCCTTTTTCTCGGATATATGGGCATCTTTTTTTCCTTCATCAGTATCTGATTTCGTGGAAAGTGTCCCGCAGCCGGCCACGCTTGCCAGTAGTACGAAACAGGAAAGGACAATGCTCACAAACGTGGCGGGTTCCCGCTTTCTTATCCCCATGAATGACATCACTCCCTCGTTTGGGACATATCCTGGCCTCCTACGATCTGAGCCAATCAACCGTTTTTTGATCCAGCTTTTTGACGAGAGCCGTCAGCAATTTCACCGTATTTTCCACATCATCATGATGGAGAATCGAAGCGTGACTGTGAATGTAACGCGCAGGGATTGCAATGACGATGGATGGAGCCCCTTTGCCAACCATATGAGCAGCTCCAGCGTCCGTACCCGCACCTGCAATAGCAGCATATTGATACGGGATGCCTTCCTCTTCAGCCGTATCAAATAACAGATCCCGCAATTTCCGATTGGGCACGAGTGAGCCGTCGAATAGACCAATCGTAGGCCCGCCACCGCACTTGATATCAGGCAAATTAGGAGAGTCGGCGCTTCCCGGCGTGTCAAACGTTATCCCTGTCTCCAATGCAATGAATATATCTGGCTGCACCATATACGTGCTCGTGAATGCGCCGCGGCATCCCACTTCTTCTTGTGCAGTAGCTCCGCTATATACGATGTTGGGGTGATCCGTTTCTTGTAACTGTTTCATTACTTCAATGGCTGTCAGGCAACCGCCGCGATTATCGAGCGCTTTTGCCATATACATCTTGTCATTCGCCATCACCGTGAAAGGACAGATCGGCACAATCGGATCACCTGGACGAATTCCCAGCTCCTTTGCCTGTTCTGCACTGGATGCGCCGATGTCGATGAACATCCGCTCGATCTCAACCACTTTCTTTCGTTCTTCCGAAGACAGCAGATGCGGTGGTTTTGACCCGATTACGCCGACAATATCCCCTTTGCCTGTTTTAATGTTCACGCGCTGTGCCAGCATCACCTGCGACCACCAGCCACCAAGCGGCTGGAAAGCGATGAATCCATCCTTCATGACACGCGTTACCATGAACCCCACTTCATCCATATGGCCCATCATCATGATTTTGGGTCCATTGGCCAGGCCTGTTTTCCGCCCGATTATGCTTCCCAGATTATCTGTGAACACTTCTTCTGTAAGCGGTTCCAAGTACGTGTGCATTAATTCTCGCACTTCCTGTTCTTGTCCAGGAACTCCGGAAGCCTCTGACAGCTCTTTCAGTACCTTTACCCAACTATTCATCCATATCTTCCTCTCCATTTTCATGTTATCTCCAGCTATCATCCATGCGATCATAGGAACCGATGCGAAGATCTGCTTTTTCGTTCGCCAGTACATGCTTGGCTATACGCTCAGATGGGGTTCGAGGCAATTCACTGCGGTATTCCCAATATCGTGGAACCTTGTAGTAAGCAAGATGCTCGGTGCAATAAGAGATCAATTCATGAGGAGGCACTGTTTGGCCCTCTTTCACTACCACGTATGCCTTGATTTCTTCCCCGCGTATTTCGTCTTTCACTGGAAGGCAGGCAGCATATTGCACGGCCGGATGCATTTTCATGACTTCCTCAACCTCAGTAGCCGAAATATTTTCCCCGCTCCGGCGAATCATCTCCTTTTTTCTGCCGACATAATAGATGTATCCGTCTTCATCCATTCGCACCAAATCTCCGGTGTGGAACCAGCCGCCCTGAAAGGCAGCGCAAGTCGCATCAGTATCTTTATAGTAGCCATCCATCATCCCCAAGCCCCGTAGGAGGAGCTCGCCAACCTCGCCCCTCGAAACGGGGTGGTTGTGAATATCAACAATGCGGACGGTCCGATCTTTATCCGGTTTTCCGATGCAGCCTGTTCCGAGCAATCGGTCATGATCGTGTGGTTTAACCGAAATATCTCCACCTGTCTCTGTCATACCGAAAACCTCATACCATGGCGCGCCCCAGCGCTCTTCCAATTCGCGGTGCAGATGCGGGGGAATGGCCGAGCAAAGGATGGCGCGAACGTTGTTTTCCCTGTCTAATGGCGAGCGTGGTGTTTTGACCATTAGCGTGGGCATGATCCCCAGGCAGTAGAAAAAGGTAACGCCATATTGCCGTACTTTCTTCCAAAATGTAGAGGGATGAAATCGATCGAGAACCACAAGCTTTGCCCCCACAGCGATCGCACCCAGCAAATTCCATTGCGGGTCCATATAGTAAAAGGGCTGCGCCGTTAACAGTACATCTGAATGGGTCAAATTGGGATGCTGCTCGACCATCTTTTTTGCTATGGTGAGCCAATATTCATGTGAAAGCATACACCCTTTGGGGAAGCCTGTCGTGCCGGATGTATATTGGATATTGACTATCGTTTCAGGAAAAACGGTAAGCGCTGTTGGAGTTGTGGGTGCTGCTTCACACATCGTTCTGAAATCGAGAACGTTGGGATCGTCTGATTGGTCTACTGAGAGGATTGTTTTGAGGGTTTGTAAGGAAGGTTTGATCTTATGTAGCAGGGATACAAATTCCTGTGAAGTTACGATAACGATTGCTTCGGAGTGGTGGAGGATATACTGTGCATCGTACTCTTTGTAATTTACATTTATCGGCACTATATTCGCGCCCAGTTTTGCCAACGCCAGCCAGACAAGCGGGAATTCCGGCTGGTTCCTCAGCATGACGGCTACCCGATCCCCATAGCCTACGCCCAGCACTTGGAGCATGTTGGCGATCTGGTTGGAACGGTCTTCTATCTCCTTAAATGACAGTTGTTCATTCCATTCATCAAAGACTAGGCCGATTTTTTCTCCCCATCGTTTGGCCGCCCGTGCCGTCAAAGACTTGATTTCTTGCATGTCCAAAAGGTTTCAGCCCCCCTTCTCTATACCGATCCTTTTTTTCGGAACCCTTCAGCCGCCTGCTTGGATTCAATCGTTTGCACGGTTGCCAGCGCATGCTCGATCTCCAATTCAAAAGCTGCCTCCAGATCGCATTGTGCCCCGCGATTTAGCGCAAATTTGGCTTTTGCAAGTGCAACTTGCGGGAGCTTAGCTAACCGTTTCGCCCACTTGTCAGCTTCTTCAGCTAACACTTTATGATCCACTACCTTGTTGATGAGTCCTAGATGCAGTGCTTGCGATGCACCAAACCTTTCGCCCGAAAACAGCAATTCTTTCGCCCGGACCAGTCCAATCGCGATGGGAAGGATATGCGAGATTCCTCCGGTAACACTAAGTCCCACACTCACTTCCGGAAAGCCGAATTCGGCATCTTGAGCGGCGATGATCAAATCGCATCCAAGCGCAAACTCACACCCTGCTCCTAATGCATAACCATGGACCGCAGCGATTACCGGAAAAGGAACACGTTGGATCTTTCGAGTTATATCCTGAATATTCTGTAAATTCCGACGAAGCTCAGCCTCATTTGCAGGCTTTTCTTCATGACGCAAATCATGTCCTGCACAAAAAGCATTCCCGCGGCCAGCCAGAATTGCTGCCCTTACTCCTTCCCGTTCCAACTGATCGAGCGATCCATACAGCTCCTCTACCAATTGTGGAATCACCGCATTTAACCGCTCAGGGCGATTCAGATGAATCCAGCCTATCTCTTGATGGATCTCACACTCTACCACCGCCTTACGTGTTGTCATTCTTTTTTACCTCCGCCTTTATTTTGGAAAACAATGCTTTTGCATTCGAACCGAGCACCTTCTCTAGCACCTCGGGCTTTATGCTTAATTCCTTCCATTCTGCAATCGCGCGTTTCAGAGGAAATACAGGCCAGTCTGTTGCAAAGAGGATTTGATCTTGCAAGAGGTTGTTTGCTAACCTGTACATCATCTCCCACCCTGCTCCTTGCACCCCCAAATACCTTGGAGAAAGCCCGCCCAAATCCACCAGAACATTGGGATGCTTGCGCGCTACGGCAACCATTTCAGGCACCCAGGGCCAGCCCCCATGACACGCGATCAATGTTAATTCTGGAAAATCACAGGCGACTTGATCCAGTAACAGCGGGTGTTCATTCCGGATGGGATGAATCATCGAATAATTAATTCCCGTATGAATGGCAACAGCCAAGCCTAATTCGGCAGCCTTTGCGTATACGGGATATAATTTGCGATCATCGATCGGCATCTCAAAAAATGCAGGCTGGATGTTTACTCCCAGAAAACCCAGATCTCTGATGCGGCTCACTTGTTGGACAGCGCGCATCGGTCTGAAATGCTCCATGGAAATCGTACCGAATCCTGAGAAGAGCTCGGTGTTAGCGGATATGACTTTTGCCAATGCTTCATTCAGCGCATCCCCATCCTCGCCGAATTCGTATTCTGCATGCATAATGGCGTGGTCTACTCCTGATTCTTTCATTTCTTGAATCAAATCGTCGAGCGTTTTCGCGATAGTCGATCTTACTTGTAACACCGCATCATATTGAGCGACGTACTCATTTCGCATTTCACCTATGCGTGCCTCACGGAACTGCTGTGGCAAGCGGACACGGGCATCAAGAATGTTCATGCGTAGCAGCCCCCAGCCATGGTTTCATAAAAAAACGAGCGGGTTCAGGCAGATCCAAATCGGAGACAGTCAGTTGCTGACCGTTTCGCTTTGCCTGAACGAGTGCAAGCGCCATATCGGAAAAATTCAAGCTGATTTCTTCCAATGAATTTGGGCCATCGGGCGAGTACCAATGGGCGACACCCGTGCACATTTGAAGCAAAGCCAGAACGGTAAGCTTGGTATTTTCTATCGTAAATACGCCCCCCTCTAATCCGCCCGTTAAAATACGCTGCCAGAGCAGCTCATATTCACTGCGCAACCTGGCAATTTCTACGCGCGTATTTCCTGTCAGCGCACGGAACTCGGTATCTACTACTAATGCTGTTAGCTTGTCAATGGCATGGCTGGTAACATGAAGCTGTACAAACGCTGCCAATTGTTGTTCGGGCGCTTCAAGCTCAGCGAGCACTTCCTTTGCATTTTCAAGAAGGGTCTGTAACCCTTCTTGCATGATGGCAACGAGCAGATCCTCTTTTGTTTTCATGTAATGATAGAGGGTAGAGGAGGTTACCTCTGCTTCTAGAGCGATATCACGTATGCTGGTTGCTTCAAAACCCTTTCTTGCGAATAGCCGTAATGCTGCTTGATATATTTTTTCTTTCGTCAAAAAAGCGCGCTCCTTTCTACTGATGATCGCAGGAAACTAGAGTCTCTCATGTCCAGATACTTGTGGCGTTTACATCATCTGCTTTTTGGGCTTTGTCGATCGATCGATCGATAAGTTTCTTATAATCACCACTTTACTTAGTACCCGTTTTATTGTCAAGATTATTCTTTATTTTCTGATATTTATTACGGTATAACAAAAATCTCCTCCGGTTTCCCTTGAGGAGATCTGAATTCGTTATGCCATAGCAGTTTTTACGTCGGAATCCCATCCATTACGAAAGTGGATGGGATGGATTACTTCAAGTATCTTCCCGTGATTGACTTTTCCGCATGGATGATCTGCGGAGGTGTGCCCTCGAAGACCACCTGACCGCCGTTGCTGCCTCCGTCCGGTCCCATATCGATAATCCAATCCGCTTGGCTGATCACATCGAGATTGTGCTCGATGACGATTACCGTATTGCCTGCATCTACGAGGCGGTTCATGATCTCCAGAAGGTGACCGATATCTGACATATGTAAGCCAGTTGTCGGCTCGTCCATCACGTAGATGCTGCCCTTCTTATGCAGCTCGCTTGCCAGCTTGATGCGCTGACATTCCCCGCCAGAGAGCGTACTAAGTGGCTGGCCGAGTGTAATATAGTTCAGCCCCACATCACTCATCGCCTGGAGCTTGCGCACAACCTCTTTTAGCTCAAAAAATTCCAATGCCTGCTCCACCGTCATCTCCAGGACTTCTGCAATTGACTTGCCATTCAGCTTGTATGCAAGTACCTCTTCCTTGAACCGTCTACCTCCGCAGACTTCGCATGGCAGCTTTACGCTTTCAAGGAATGCAAGGTCTGTATACACAACACCTAGCCCTTGGCAATTCTCGCAAGCCCCCTTGGAGTTGAAGCTGAACAAGCCCTGGTTGACCTTGTTCGCGGATGCAAACGCCTTGCGCACATCATCCATAATCCCTGTGTAGGTCGCGGGATTCGAGCGTGTTGACACGCCTACCGCCGATTGGTCGATGACGATTGCATCCGAATGGTTGCTGAGGAATACTTCGTTAATCAGCGTGCTCTTGCCAGAGCCTGCGACACCCGTAACTACGGTCAGGACTCCTGTTGGAATGTCAACATTTACGTTTTGCAGGTTGTGCAGTGTGGCATTTTGGATGGTCAGCTTGCCGGATGGCTTCCTGGAATCTTGCTTCAGTTGAAGCGGCCGTTTCATATGGGTACCTGTCAGTGTCCCTGACTCCAGCAGACCTTCGAAGCTGCCTTCATACACGATGGTACCGCCGTGGCTACCAGCGTGAGGCCCGACGTCGACGATATGATCTGCCACCTTGATTACATCGGGATCATGCTCGACGACAATCACGGTATTGCCCTTGTCACGCAGCTTCTGAAGCAATTCATTTAACCGGTGTACATCACGGGGGTGTAAACCAACGCTGGGCTCATCAAAAATGTAAGTAACATCCACCAGACTGCCGCTCAGATGCTTCACCATCTTGACACGCTGCGACTCGCCGCCAGATAAGGTATCCGTCTCACGATCCAGCGTCAAGTAGTCTAGTCCGATATCCACTAGATGCTCCAACCGTTCCGTCAGCGACTTGACCATCGGTGCAGCGACCGAATCGTCAATCTCCTGAATGACGCGGATGAGCCGACCGACCTCCATCGAAGACATCTCTGCAATGTTGAGGCCATTGATTTTGCAGTTGAGTGCGGCCTGATTGAGTCTCGCACCATGACAGCTGGAGCAAGAACCTTCAGTGATGAACGGCGCAACCGCTTTTTGTGTACGCTCAGATTTCGTTTTTAGATCCTGCTTGATGTATTTGTTGGTGAACTTCTCAATGACGCCTTCCACTGTAATATTCACGGCTTTCCCGGCGAATTGCATCTCTACTTTCCTCGCCTTGGCGTACAACAGCTGCTCAAGCTCCTCATCCGAATAATCGCTCAGCTTCTTGTCAGGATCGAAGCCCGTCTGCACGAGCATATTCCATTCCATGCTGTCTACCTTATAGTCCGGCAACATGATTGCCCCTTCATTCAACGACTTTGACATGTCCAGCGCCTTGCTCATGTCGATGCTCAGACTGCGACCGATCCCATTGCATTCGGGACACATGCCTTGGGGGTCATTAAAGGAAAACATATGTGCTTGTCCAACATGGGGCTGACCTATTCGAGAGAACAGTAGGCGAAGAATGGGTGAAATATCGGTAATTGTGCCCATCGTAGAATGGGAACCGCCCCCCAGTCGCTTCTGGTCCACGATAACCGCCATGCTCAGGTTCTCGATCGCGTCCGTATCCGGCTGTGGATAGCGGGGCAGGAAATTGCGCACGAACATGCTGAAGTTCTCATTCAGCAATCGCGTGGATTCTGCGGCGATCGTATCGAAGACGATCGATGACTTGCCAGATCCAGATACACCGGTGAAGATCGTAATCTTCCGCTTGGGAATGCGCAAGGATACGTTCTTGAGATTGTTTTCCCTCGCACCGGAGATTACGATATACTCCTGATAAGATTCGCTCATGCCAAACATCCTTCCGATAGTATTCATTTCTACTTATATTTACATTGTACCATTCAGAAGGAGAACTTCGCTTCTGGCAGTTCTCGCTTACAACACGCACTTTCCTACCTATTTATTTCCAATCAACAGCCGTTACTTTCACCAAAGCGCCCGCAAGGTGAGTATTATCCTCTAAGCATCAAGGCGGAGACAAGTTCACCTTGTAGCATTCCCTTTCCTCCAGGTGGAATCATGATCAAGCAATCGGAATCCTTAATGGATACCATAACGCTTGATTGATCCATGCCGACAGGTTTTACGAATACTTTGCCATCGATTACATACGATTTACCACGAACATACCGGGGATACGCATTTACCTTTGGAAAGTCTTCGCCTAGAAAAGCAGTAAAGTCTCGCATGTATCTATTTTGAATACCCTGCATACCCAAAATCACAGGACGAACGAAGAGTTCAAAACCAACAAAGCATGCTCCCGGATTGCCTGACAAAGCAAACAAAAATTGATCATTCCAAACCCCTGCGGACGTAGGGCTTCCGGGTCGCATCGCCACTTTGTTAAACAGGACCTTCCCTTTCCATTTTTCAAAAATATCTACGAGAATGTCATAGTCGCCTACCGATACTCCACCTGATGTGATCACGAAATCCGCAACGGAGAATGCTTCAAGAATAAGAGTTTGTGCCTGATCTGCTTCGTCTGGGATGGAACCCATCAGTAACGGAATCCCTCCTGACTCCCGAATAAGTGCAGCCAGCATGTAAGAGTTACTGTTTCGAATTTTACCTGCACAAAGTGGCGCATCTACAGGCAAAAGCTCTGAACCTGTTGCAAATATCGCGATGGTTGGGCGCTTATATACTTTGACGCGGGAGAAACCGAATGTAGCCAACAATGCGGTCTCACCAGCGAGGATTTCTGTTCCTTTTTGCAGGACACAATCACCCATTGTGATTTCCTGGCCAATTGGAGTCAGGTTCTTCCCAGGATGGATTTCTTTTTTTACCGAAATGTATGTTTTGCCCTGCTCTTCAAAGTCGTCTGTCATTTCCAGCATGATGACTGCGTTTGCATTTTCCGGTACCATGGCTCCCGTCATAATTCGGGAGGCGGTTCTTTCCGATATTTCTTTTGTAGGAACAGCTCCACACGGAATATTGTCGATCACTTCCAAAAGGACAGGGGATTCAGATGATGCCCCGCTAGTTGAACTGGACATGATCGCAAAACCATCCATCCCGGAACGCCGGAAATGAGGCATGTTGTCTGTCGCAATGATCTCCTCCGCCAGCGTACGACTGTAGGCATTTTCCAATGAGACTTCTTCTACACCGAGATGGTTCAGATGTTGCTCAATTCTGCGCTGTGCTTCCACGACTTGCACCGCATTTCGGTGAAATCGATTCACGCTTTCTACTCTATCCATGTCGTCTACACTACCCTCCAATTTGAGACATGCGTTAAACTTCTGATTTCGAATAAAACCAACCGTAGTAATGCCAAGCTCCGATTATCACCCTTTCAGACGCCAGAAAACCTGATTCAACATGATCGGGATCATAGCGATAAAAGGGATGCGACATATCCACTTCTTCCTTTTTTCTCGAAACGGGCGTGTCTAGTGGTCAAATTCGAGCAACTCTGCCTTAGCTTCATGCTTCACTCCATTTAGTTCAAAGCTAATTTTTTCATCTTCTCTAAAACCTCCAAGAAAATAATAAAAGCCCACCATCAAACAACCTGAGCATGACTACATGAACATGCGCAAATTGTTTAATGGTGGGCTAATTCCTAAGCATCCAATGATACTCGTTATCCGTCCCAACGTACTTTGAGTTTGAGATCAGGATGTTTGAGCAATTCGTCAAATTGGAAATCCAAATTTTTTTATGGAAGGATTGTACACAAGAAAAAGCTAATCGCTACGGAATGACATACGGTTGTTCGAATAAAATATTCTCGACTGCCTTTACTACTTTTTCCGTCCACTCATGTTCCTGATCTACATTTGTGAGATAAATAATCGTTTTATCGGTTTCAATGTATCGTCTTAGCCAACTTCGATACCCAGGCCAGCTTCCGCCGTGATGCACGACTTTTCCTGTCACCTGATCTTCACACAACCGCCAGCCATATCCATAATTAGATAGACTGTTGTCAGTAAGCTGCACTGGGGAAAATGCTCTCTCTAGCGTTGCTTTTTTTACCAGCTTTTCTGTGTAGAGAGCTCTGTCCCACTTACGCATGTCATCCAGTGTTGAACTGATCGCGCCGTCTCCCTGAATGCCATCCAGATAAACGACAAAATCGTACTCACTTGATTCATCCGGTAACACGAATGCCTCAGATTGAGCAGAATACACGTATCCATAGGCGTAATGCTGGATCAACTCAGGAGAATATCTTCGGTTGTACACTTTCGTATGATGCATACCTAGTGGTTGAAAAATCTGTTGCTGCAAAAAATCGGCAAATCGTATATCAGCTGCGTGCTCTACAATAGAAGCCAATAAAGCATAGGCGGTATTACTGTACTCATACTTTTCATTGGGTTGAAACAAGACGTTGGGTCGATGCTTGATTAGCTGTTCGAGTATGTCTTGATTCGTTGCTATTCGCGTTTTATCCCAATATTGCGAAAACAGATCCATGTAATCAGGCAAACCGGATGTGTGCACAAGTAGATTCTCTACAGTAATATCGTCATAAGGGAAATCTGGAAAAAACTTATCAACTTTATCTGTATAGTCGAGCTTCCCTTGCTCTTGCAAGATCATGATACCCATTGCTGTAAACGCCTTGGAAACCGATGCGAGCTCAAATACCGAATGCGGTGATAATCTTTCAGCCGTTTCCAGACTGACCATTCCTATGGAATTTTGATAATATGGATTCCCTTCTTCCAAAATCAAGATGTTGCCGCTCCAATTGTTTTGTTCGGCAATCGTAGAAAAAAGCTCATCAAGCTCGCGGCATCTTGCATCATTTACGTTGACTCGCTGGGTCATTTTTCGTTTCCCCCACCGTTTTTGTAAATCGTCTCCCCGCAAAAGCTATTCGAACAATCTCATTCTTTCCTACTCTGATAAACTGTGCCGAGAAATCTGTCCCAAAAGCCCGGACTACAAAGAGATCTTCAGCAAATGGCCTCATAACGTAGTTTTCTCCCAAAAAGGAGAGCATCAGTTGACCATTTTCCAATCGGATCGGCAATGTCCCAAAGTCACTAGAATGATAATCCCCTACGAATTGATCCATAGCTTCCTCAGTTAGGAAATCAATCTTGCTAACCAGATGAGAGGATTCAGGAGGGCGGTTTTCCAGACTATTTAGCGCACCCAACATAACCGCCAGAACCGGCGACAATTCTAGATTCGACAGTGCCACTCCGGCCAGTCCTGTTTCAGGAAAAAAGCACATCTGAGCCGTAACCCCTTTAATACCACCACTATGTTCCACTAACGTTTTTCCATAGTAGTCAGTCGTTATGAACAAGCCATATCCGTAAAATTGGTCAGGTACCAAGTTGGTCGGAAAGTAAGGGGTTATCATTCGTTGTACACTTTCAGTTGTCAGGATACGATTTCCCCCTGCTGTAAGCCCACCTTTACAGAACATGTCCGTATATCGCAGCATATCCCGCACCGTTGATTTTATAAATCCTGCCGCCCGAAAAACGGGAGTGTCCCACCAATTCGAAGATGAGACCACTTCCTTGTGATCGCCTCTGTCCCGCATGATATACAGCTTTGTAATATTCTCGTAGCCATTCAGCTCTTCCAGAAAAAAGCTTGTGTGCTCCATCCCGATTGGATGTATGATATGCTCCTTGACATAAGCCTCATACGACTTCCCGCTGACGCGTTCAATGATCGCTCCCAGCAAGGCAAAACCATCATTGGAATAACTGAACTCTGTACCTGGTGGCCCTAAAAGCTCTAAATCTAATGTAGAGATTACACTCATCAGGTCTTCGTACGTATCGATTGGTTCCGTAAGAACTGTCTGGTTTTGGAAAAATGGATGGTTTACCTCATTCTCTTCCAAGCTTGGCATCACACTTGCCAAAAATGTTGGCAAGGGAGGAATTCCACTCGTATTCGTCATAAAATGATGAATCGTGATTTGCCCCACATCAAGATTTTTCAGACGGAATTCCGGCAAGTATTTGACAACAGGGTCATGTACGGATAACTTACCTGCTTCTTGTAATTGCATGACTGCCACACAGGTAAAAGATTTTGTTATCGATCCTATACCAAAAACCGTATCGATTGTAACTCCTAACTGCCGTTCCACATCACGGAAGCCAAATCCGTTACTATAGAAGATTTGACCATCTTTTGCTAATCCCATACAAACACCAGGAACCTGACCTTTTGTTATCCATTTTTGAGCATATTTTTCAAAAGAATCAACCCATTCGTTATTTTGCATGCGCTTCTCTCCTTTGTTGACATGTAGTTAGTGCTCGATCCAGCTGTCATTATATGTCGGCATGACAGATGTCCACTTTACTCCTTTTACTAGCCATTAATTCAGCTGTTTTTGCTTTTATCTGCGGATTGTGTCCCATCGTGGAAGGTAATCCCGGAACGAATAGTGAAGGTCCACGTTTTGCCATCCGCAGAAATTTTATAGTTACTAGCAAGAGAAGGCTTGTATTCATTTGTGGCAGGATCCTTATATAGCAGTGATCCACCGAGCAACCAGGTATAGACCCCAGCAGATGCAACAGACATGTGAGCATCTAACGTATCCGGTTCAAAAGGGTACGCTACTGTAATGGTTCCGCCTGCTTTGGGTTGAGCACCCTCCTGCTGCTCGGCTGGCACAGTTGTTTGCGTGCTGCAACCAACCACCAAGAACATACATAGAATGACAAATCCCCGTCAAAAGACACTGTACGTTTTTCGCTTGTTTTTCTTCATATGTCAGCATGCCACCTCCTTCCCTTTTCTTTTTGAAAGAACTACCGATGATGACAGATGATTTCACCTCCTTCGTAAGCTGTAACAAAGAGTACCTTTACTCTTTATCCATTTGTTGAAGCTTCCACTGTAACGCTTGGTAGAATAATTCATTTGTTTTCATATACGATTGCAGACTAGGGTACAGGATTGAGCAAATTCTTCTGAAACGTTCGAGATTTTCTGATTGGCTTGAGAGCATCTTTTCAGCAAACCGACGGAAAAATGACTGCGGGATAGGGAGTTCGTCAACATCGGCAAACATCAAGACATACTCTTGGACATTCGCCTGTACGACAGGACTACCTGGAGTTGCATGTTGCTCCGCTGCTTTCAACAACTGTTTAAGGTTTTTAAGCATTCTGGCGCTCCACATCTCCACACTGATCTTAGGCAGGTGAACTATTTCTAGATAGGACATAACATCATGCTTCATCTCCAGGACAATCTGTGGATCATTAAACATTTCCTCCAACTCATCTAATGCAGCCGTTTGTGCTGCCGAAAGCTTGCCTTCCAGCAACGAAGAAACGTTAACCCCTAACAAAAATATCTCTCGCCATTCAACCGGGAATTGCTCAGGAAAAACGGACGAAGCCATTTTTTCCAAAATAAACTTTTCTCGTTCCAATGCATCTGTAGAAATTGATTCAATGAGCTCGTGCATATAGCTCAAAGAATCACTGCCACCCTTACTGTGCTTTGTTTGTTCCAAAATGGATTTCATGCTGGCAAGAGTACGCATTTGGATGTCCAAAGCTTCGATTTGCCATTCTATCGCCATATCAACAGGTACATCCCCAGCTAACATTTTCTTAATTTCATCAATACCAAAGTTTAAATAGCGGAGGGTTAGGATCAGTTTTAACCGCCATATTTCCTCTGCCGTATACATACGATGACCTCCAGGAGTTATCTCAGCAGGTGAAAGCAGGCCGATCTCGTCATAATATCGAACAGTGGATACAGAACATTCTGTCATTTTTGCCACTTGTCCGATGAAGAATTTCACGTCTATCGTTGTTCGATTAGTCTGTTGATTTTGTGTGGTGTCTAATCTGCACCTCACCTTTCCGTGCATGTGACAACACCTCCTAGCCAATTATAAAACCTCAAGTAACTTGAGATTCAAGGGGCAATATGAGTAAAGGCAATTAAAAAAAGCCAGGTGATTGTTGACACGTGGTTTCGTAAGCTCGTAAGATTGATAGCCCTCATGCAAACTCGCATGATTGGACGGTTGAAGTTATTCATAGAGGTCTGTGCTTACATATTTGAGACCTGAATCATTAATCGTTAACACAATATTGGCCCCTTTTTCTTTCCCTTTCAAAAGCTGTAAGGCAGCCGCAACATTTGCTCCTGAAGAAAATCCTGCGAATATTCCTTCTTTTCTTGCTAGTTCTCTAGCAATCTGTGTCGCTTCTTCATCAGTAACATGGATGTAGTCTGTAACCAAGTTCTTATCCAGAAGAGGTAAATCCATGGAATATCCCCCACCTTGGATCTTGTGATTGAGGTTAGTAGCAGCTTTACCAGAGTAGAACGGTGCGGTGTAAGGTTCAACTAAATAACAACGAATGTTAGGATTATACTTTTTTAACGTTTTTGCACAACCTGTAAAAGTGCCACCAGAACCAGCAAAATCAAGGAAAACGTCTACTTTTCCATCCGTTTGCTGCCAAATTTCTTCCCCCGTGTGAAATTCATGCGCATGAATATTGCCAATGTGATGAAATTGGTCAGCACGAAACGCATTTCTTTCTTTTGTGATTTGCTGCGCTACTTCTTCCACTTTAGCGAGGTCTTCACCAGAAACTTGTCCTATAGGGGAACCAGGCGCTTGGTCTACTAAAACAACTTCTGCTCCGAGAGCTTTCATCATCCTCGCTCTTTCCATTGAATTTCCTTTTGACATGACAGCAACGAATTTATACCCTTTGACTCCACAAACAATCGCAAGTCCAGTCCCTGTATTGCCACTCGTTAATTCCACAACGGTGTCATTTGGTTTTAGAATTCCTACCTTCTCAGCCTCTTCAATGATCTGCAAAGCGATTCTATCCTTTTTGCTAAAGCCTGGATTTAAATATTCCAGTTTGGCGAAAATATTTCCATCGAAATTTTCTGTTAGCCTAGATAGATGAACCATGGGAGTGTTACCAATCGCTTGATGAACGCCTGATAATATCTTGTTCTCCATAGACACAGCGCCTCTTTTCGTATATTTTGGACTATATAGTGTCTGCTTCAAGCTATATATAGCTCGATTTTAAAGGATAACGTACATACGTGCAATATAACGTCCGAACTCTATGGAGGGCATTTTGATGGAAGAATTTCACACAAATATTGGCGAGAACATAAAGCGCATTCGGAAAGAAAGAAACTTGAGCTTGGATAAAACATCTGAACTAACAGGCGTTAGCAAAACGATGTTAGGACAAATTGAAAGAGGCAAGTCTGCTCCAACTATCACAACCCTTTGGAAAATTGCTAGTGGGTTGCGCTTATCCTTTTCTTCACTCGTTAGTCAATTCAAACCGAACGTTACGATCGTAAAAAAGAAGGAAGTAAATCCTATTATTGAAAATAACGGTCAATATCGTGTGTATCCACTTGTCCCGTATAATCCGGAACAACAGTTTGAGATCTTTTCAGTAACTCTTGAACCTGGATGCGAGCATATAGCAGAACCGCATACAACTGGGGTTGAGGAATTTATCCTCGTAAATGAAGGCACGCTTGAGGTTGTTGTCAATGAACAAGTTTATATCGTTGAGCCTGAGGATACTCTCATTTTTAAAGCAGACAGGCCTCACATTTATCGAAACAATGGAGATCGTATCGTAAAGTGTTCCGTAGTCATTCACTACTCAAGTCAATGAAAACAAAGAGAAACCCCACTGAAGTGCACCCCTTAAAGTAGACATTGGAAAAACCCCTACGGTTTACCGATGA